>DASXEF010000586.1:0-1778 GCA_036490255.1 Kofleriaceae bacterium | reverse complement strand
GTCGATGTCGCGTACGGCCTCATCGACCCGAGGATCCGCGTGTCGTGAGGCTGCCGAGCAAGATCGGCGCGGCGATGTTAACGCTGTTTACATTGCTCGGCATCGTCGGGCCTTGGATCGCGCCGTACGATCCGACGCACGTCGAGCTCGCACAGCGCTTCGCCGGCGCGTCGTGGTCGCACTGGCTCGGTACCGACGGCAGCGGCATCGACACGCTGTCGCAGCTGCTGTGGGGCGCACGCTCGGCGCTCGAGATCTCGTGCAGCGTCGTCGCGGTGTCGGCGGTCGTCGGCGTCGCGCTCGGCACGCTCGCCGGCTGGTTTCGCGGCTGGATCGACGAGCTCGTGATGCGCGCCGTCGATATCTTGATGGCGTTTCCCGGCATCTTGCTCAACATCGCGATCGTCGCGACCGTACAGCGACCCGGCATCCCGCTCGTGATCGCGGCGCTGTGCGCGAACGGCTGGGTCGGCTACGCGCGCGTCGCCCGCGGCCAGGTCCTCGCGCTGCGCGAGCGCGACTACATCACCGCCGCGGTCGCGCTCGGGGCGAGCAACCGCAGGATCATGCTGCGCCACCTCGTGCCGAATCTGCTCGGCCCGGTGTTCGTGCAGATGACGCTCGGCTTCGGCGCCGTGATCGGGATCGAGGCGTCGCTGTCGTTCTTGGGGCTCGGCGCGCAAGTCGACTACACGTGGGGTGCGATGCTGGCGCAAGGCACAGCGTTCTTGTGGAAGCCCGGCTTCGCGCACTACGTCGTGGTGCCCGGCGCGGCGATCGCGTGGGTGATGATCGCGGTGAACTTGCTCGGCGATGGCTTGCGCGATCGCCTCGATCCTCGTACCAGAATCTAGTCATGGCCCTCCGCGTACGCGTATGCAGCCTCGCCGACGTCGTCGACGACGAGCTGCGCGCATTCGCGGTGGAAGGCGTGACGTGGCCGGTGATCGTCACGCGCACCGACGGCGAGCTGATCGCGACACCGGGCGTGTGCCCGCACGAAGACGTCGCGCTCGTCGACGGCCGGTTGGAAGCCGGCGCGATCGTGTGCCCGGGCCACGGCTACGTGTTCGATCTGCGGACCGGTCGGTGCGCCGCCGATCCGGGCTTGGAGCTGCGGCGCTATCCGATCACGGTCGTCGGCGACGAGCTCTTCGTCGATCTGCTCTGACTACTTGCGGTACTCGGGCTCGACGAACTTCACGTCGGTGATGCCGGCGTCGGAGAACGCCTTCTCGACGTGCGGCTTGTCGCCGAGGATCACGATGATCTCGTTCTTCGGGTCGAGCTCGGTCTTGAGCAGCGCCTTGACGAGCGCCGGCGGCACCGAGCCGAGCTGCGAGAGCAGCTTGTCGTAGAAGTCGGGCCCGAGGCCGAACTCGGCGACGCGTGCGAGCCGATCGGCGAGCTCGTACGTCACCGTCGATTGGCCGAGCATGTCGGAGATCAACTTGCGGCGCGCGCGCACGAAGTCTTTGTTGAAGTCTTCGCCGTTGCGAAGCGCGTCGAAGCTCGCGCGAATCGCCTTGATCGATTCACCCGCGCGCTCCGCATCGATCGTGCCGCCGACGCGCGCCATGCCCGAGAGCCGATACGCGCTCGGTCCGACGTGCGCCTGCCGCGACATGTAGAGGCCGTACGTCGACCCGAGCTTGAAGCGGATGTCCTCGGTGCGCTGGTTGAGCATGCTCGCGAGCACCTGGCGCGCCGCTTCTTGACCGTCGATGCCGGGCGACGACGGATACGCGATCTCGACGGTGAGCTGCTGCTCTTCCTTG
>DASXEF010000510.1:0-3105 GCA_036490255.1 Kofleriaceae bacterium | reverse complement strand
CCAGCTGCAGCGCGAGCATGCCGTAGAGCGAGGTCCATGCCTTCGCGACCGAGACGTCGTCGTGCGCAGCTGCCGCCAGCTGGCCGGCTTCGCGCAGCTCGACGACCTGCGCTTGGTACTGCGCGAGCTCCTGCAGCACCTGCGAATCGTCGAGCCGTGCCGTCGCGCGCAGCGGCGTGAAGCCGAGCCGATCGGCCTCGGGGATCAACACGGCGTAGAGCGCGCGTGCTTCGTTGATCTTGCCGGCATCGCGCAGCGCGTGCGCGCGCGCGAGCTGGGCTTCGAGCGAGGCGACACCCGCGCTCATCGCCGGCGTCGTCGGCCGCGGCTGATCGGCGAGCAACAGATCGCGATCGGCGCACGGCGCGAGCGGCCCCAGCGACGCCGCCGCGTCGGGCGCTTTTTCGATCGTCGTCGCGTCGGGATGATCCGACAGCACGTCGATCAGGTTCGCGAGCTCGGCGGCGCGCCGGTCGAGACACTGAACGCGACGATCGAGCAAGTCGACCGATTGCTCGTGATGCACGGCCGTCGCCTCGCACGCATCGCGGCGCGCCGTGCGCAGCGCGTTCGCGCGATCGTCGAACAGCTGCGCCGTGTGCGAGAAGTTCGACTCCGCTTCCGGCGCCATCGACGCCGCGAATGCGAGGCGCAGCGCGGTGCGCGCCGAGTTGCTCCACGCCGCGATCGGTGCGCCCGCCGCCGCACACGGATCGGCGGACGCGCGCTCGTACAGCGCGACGGCACCACCGCCGATCATGATCGCGGCCGCTGCTGCGCCGAGCACGAGCGTCCTGCGCGATGCCGGATCGCGCGACAGCTGGGCGAGCATCGCGTCCATGTCGGGGTAGCGATCGCTCGGCTCGACCGACAGTGCGCGCACGAGCACCCTGCGCAGGTTCGCCGGCACGCTCGAGCCGCGCGGCGGCTCGTTGATCTTTCCGGCGAGCACGTTGTCGGCGTAGACCTGATACGTCTCGCCGGCGAACGGCACCTCGCCGTACAGCGCCTCGTAGAGTGCGACCGCGAACGCGAACTGATCGGCGCGCGCGGTCGCCGGCTCGCCGCGATGTTGCTCGGGCGACATGTACGTCGGCGTGCCGAGGATCGCGCCGGTCGACGTCATCGACAGATCGCCGGCGCTCGCCGGGATCGCGGGATTGCTCGTCGCGGTCGCGATGCTCGTTTCCGGCGCGGTCGCGAGCCCGAAGTCGGCGACGCGCACGCGGCCGTCGGTGGCGACGAGCACGTTCGTCGGCTTGAAGTCGCGATGCACGATGCCTTCGCGATGCGCGGCGGCGATGCCGCGACCCGCGGCGACGAACGCGTCGACGATCTCGCGGCGCGAGTGGCGTTGCGCGATCCAGCCGGCGAGCGTGCCGCCCGCGACGTATTCCATCGCGAGAAACACCTGATCGGCAAACGTGCCGACCTCGAACACCGTGACGACGTTCGGGTGTTGCAGCCGCGCCATCGCCTGCGCCTCGCGCAACAGGCGCTGCCGGCCCGTCGTCGTGCCGTCGCGCTCCGACTTGACGAGCTTGAGCGCGACCTTGCGATCGAGCGTCGGATCGATCGCGGCGAGCACGAGGCCCATCGTGCCGCTGCCGATCGCGTCGAGCACGACGTAGCGCCCGATCGTCGTGCCGCGGGCGACCTCGAGCTGGCGCGGCACCGGCGACGTGTCGTGATCGCCGAGCACCAGCGCCTCGTCCGACGACGAGTCGATGGTCTTGGCCTCGGCGAGCTCGTCGTTGCTCGAGCGCCTCACGGCTATAGTCTAGCAAGCCCGGCGAACGCCGGGCGCGCAGCAGCGCCGAAGGCGGTGCGCAGTTAAACAATCACGAGCCAGGCGAGCGCGACGACGGCGAGCACGGCAACCGCGAGAGCGACGTAGAAGCCCGGCGAGGCGTGAGCGCGCCTCGCGGGCTTCGCCGAGGCCGTCGGCGGCGCGCCGAGATGCGCTTCCGCGGGATCGCGATACCGAATCGTGAGCTTGCCGAGGTGCAACAGCGCGCCGTCGTGCAGCGCTGCGCCGACCTCGCCGTCGACGCGATCTTTGTCGACGCGCGTGCCGTTCTTCGAGTCGAGATCGACGACGCGCACGCCGTCCCAACCGCGCCGGATCTCGGCGTGCGTCTTCGACAGATCGCCGTCGGGGATCGTCCACGTCGCTTCGTCGCCACGGCCGATCACGAGCACCGACTCGGGCGGCGCGAGCACGCGCTTCGCACCGGCATGCTCGCCGCGCTCGACCTCAAGCGACGGCGCGGCGTTCGCGCCGAGCAAGCTGCGCACGAGCTCGCGCGCGAGGCTCTCGGTGCGCTGCGCCGGCGCCGCGACCGCGCCGTCGGGTGCCGGTGACACCCGCACGTGATAGTGGCCGATGTGAAACGTGAAGCCATCGTCGACGGTGCCGCTCGAGCTCGCCATCCGCCAGCGCGGCGGTGCACCGAGCGGCGCGTAGATCCGCACGTGCTCGGGTCGCGCCGAGCTCGCCGGCAAGCGCACGCGTGCCGTCGGCGAGCTGCCGATCACGAACGCCGCATCGGCGATGTCGATCGGCGGCAGCGCGTCGTGCGCGTCCTCACTCACTTCCACCCGCAACACGTTATTTCGCTCGAGCTTCTTCGGCTTTGTATTTGTAATAGCGATCGAGAACCATCTTTAGATATTGCCGAGTATACGCATACGGCGGCACCGTATAGCCGTACTTCGCGAGCGAGCCGAGCCCGGCGTGATAGCCCGCGATCGTGAGCACGAGATCGCCGTCGACGCGATTCGCGAGCCAGCGCAATAGCCGCGTGCCGGTCATGATGTTCGTCCGCGGATCGAACACGTCGCCGACGGTGCCCATGTCGCGATAGACGTCGGGATGGACCTGCATCAGTCCTTTGCAGTCCATCGACGACACCACGTGAGCATCGTAGTCGCTCTCGGCGCTGATCACCGCGCGGATCAGCGGCACAGGAATCCGATACAGCTCGGACGCCTCGTAGATGAATTGATCGTAGCGATGGAATCGCTCGGGCGAGGTATCGGTCGCGGGGACCTTGTCGCAACGCGGACAGCTGCCGCGCTGCGCCGATGCCTTCGAGCCGGCCG
>DASXEF010000447.1:0-3790 GCA_036490255.1 Kofleriaceae bacterium | reverse complement strand
CTTCCGCTTCCGCTTCCGCTTCCGCTTCCGCTTCCGCTTCCGCTTCCGCTTCCGCTTCCGCTTCCGCTTCCGGAGGGGCGCCCCGACGATGCGCGTCTCCGCCACGATGGTTGTCCTTCGCCTCGCGTGCGCTTGCGCCAGGACGCGCCGCGCGCGCGGGTGCTCTGCAGAACGCGAGCTCTCGCTTCTTAGCGCGCGGCACTGTCCCGGCGCGCGCCCGCGGGTCGGCGAAAGGACAACCCATCATGGCTCTCGATGCTTACACCGTCTCGATCGCGCTCCTCCGTTCGCTCGCACCGTTGCTCAAGCGCCTCGCCTCCATCGATCCGAAGCTGGAAGACCAAGCGCGGCGCGCCGCGACCAGCGTCGCGCTCAACCTCGCCGAGGCTCGGCCGCGCGCGGGCCGCGATCAGCGCAATCGCTACCGCATCAGCCTCGGCAGTGCCGCCGAGGTCGGCGCCGCGCTGGATGTCGCGGTTTCGCTCGGTTACATCGCAGCAGCAGAGGCTGCCGATGCGCTCGCGCTGCTCGATCGCGTTCGCGCGATGACATGGCGGCTGTCGCACTAGCGCCACCGACGCGACTCGCGCCGCGGTGCTTCGGCGCGAGCACGTGGGTGTTAGCGCTTGGGCACGACGTTGAGCTTCGGCGCGAGCGTGTACGGCGCGAGCACGTAGTGACCGTGCGTCGGCCGCGCGTGCACTGCAGCGTCGTCATCGCCGCCGTCATCATCGCCACCGCCGTCATCGCCACCGCCATCATCGTCGCCGGTGTCGGTCGAGCCGTCGTCGTCGCCGCTGTCGTCCTGGTAGCCGCTGTCGTCCGAGTCGCACGAGCCGTCGTCGCAGCCGTCGTCGTCCTCGTAGCCTTCGTCGTCGCCCCAGCCGAGGTAGAGGTCGTCTGCGCCCGCTTCGCAGCGCGCCGCGTCGTTGACGACCACACGCACGCTCACCGCGCTTAGCTCGAGCTTCGTGATCTCGCAGGTCGAGATATCGGCCTGGTTGATCTTGAAGATGTCGGCGCAGAGCGGCGCGCAGTAATCGTGCGTGTTGCACGCATCGATTTCGCCGTCGAAGCCGGTGCGTTGCGCCGTCGCGCTGTTGCTCACCTCGGTGTGGCATGTCTGCGAGCACCCGGTCGCGATCCCGGCGGTCGAAGCAGCAAGCACGAGAAGGATGGCGCGCATGTCCACTTATGGAGCATGGGGCATGCCGTCACAGTTCTTCATGCTGCTTCACGGCCGCGCAACGCTACGGCTGTAACACGATGAAACCTCGTCGAGATCCACCTGGCTGCGTCGCAGGCGCAGCGAGCGCTCCGTTCACAGGTGTGGCGCTAGAACGACTGATCGCTGAACGAGAAGAAGCGAATGTGCGGCGGTGTCGTCAGCGGGTTCGTGACGAGCAGACCGTCGTGGCCGCTGCCGTTGCGATGCACGAGGTGCGCGCCTTTGGCGTTGTAGCTCGTCGTGTAAATGCTGACGTGGTTCGCGGTCGCGAGATCGGTCTGCAGCGTCGTCACCATGTCGGCCTTCGCCTCGAGCGTCAGATCGGTGTCGTGCAGACCGAGCGAAACGTAGTCGGTGAGCAGATCGGTGGACGTGTGCCAGCCCTCGGTCCACGGCGTCGTGCCGGGCATCGCGATGTCGTCTCGCGTCGTCGTGTGGACGTCGTCGACGCCCGTGTCCTCGTCGGTCACGTCGATCGCGATGTCGTAGATCATGCCCTGCATGCGGATCTGCAGATGGACGTGCGAGTCATCGTCGTTGCATGCCTGCATGCTCGACGGCGCGACGATCGCCACGAGATAACCGTCGAGGCGGCCGAACGTCGGCGTTTGCGACAGACCGTCGCCGAACTGGCTCGTGCACGCCTGGCGCGTCGCGCTGCCATCGTCGATCGAGCCATCGCCGGTGACGACGGGGGCATCGGTGCTCGCGTCATCATCGCCGCCCGACGAGCTCGACGGATGGTTACAGGCCGCGATCGTCACGGCAGCGAGGAGAAAACGACACCTCAACGTGTCCGAGAATCTAGACCGAGCGAGCCCGACGCAGAAGCCGATACGTGAAGAAGCCAGTGATTGCTAGCACCCCGAGGCCTATGAGCATCAGGTTGTACTTGTACGCGCCGCCGATCGCCGGTCGGTTCGAGGTCCAGAATCCCGACGGGCGGTTGTAGAGAATCTCGTGCTCGCCGTGGTGCGGCGGCTCCGCAAATACCGTTGCGCAGAAAGCGAGCAGGATGAGAACGACGCGCCGCACGACGATCATTTATCACTATCTTTGTGATGGTGGTGCTTGGGCTTTTTGTCGCGGCCCTTGGGATCTTTCGGATCGTCGTGGGCGGCGAGCGGGTTCGTCGGCCGGGCGTTCTTGATCGCCTTCTTGACGCGCTTTAGACAATCGTCCTCGCTCTCGGCGTCCCACGGTTTGTAGAACGTCAGCGGCGTCGCGATCGCCTTGTCATACTCCTCTTGCGTGAGCTGCTTGCGATGCAGCTCGTTCGCCAAGATGTGCTCGATCTTCGTCTCCGTCCACTTCGTGATCTCGCCGCGGCAGAACTGCTCCGAGCGGCCTTTCGGGTCGGGCAAGATCGACGAGAAAAACGCCGACTCGGTCGGGTTGAGATCCTTGGCAGCCTTGCCGAAGTAGTAGTGCGCCGCGGGGCCGATGCCGTAGAGGCTCGGACCGAACTCGATCACGTTGACGTAGATCTCGAAGATCCGATCCTTGTCGAGCGTGTGCTCGACGTGCCAGGTCAGGAACAGCTCCTGGAGCTTTCGCGCGAGCGTCTTCTCGCGATAGAGCAGCACGTTCTTGACCATCTGCATCGTGATCGACGATGCGCCTTGCACGAACTTCTCGTGCTTGAGGTTGTTGATCAGCGCGGTGCGAAACTCGGTCGGGATGAAGCCGTGGTGCTTGTAGAAGTTGAAGTCCTCGGTCGACTGCAGCGACTTGAGCAGATACGGCGACACGTCGGGCAGTGCGACGAAGTCGGGATTGCTCGGCCCGACGACGAACGATTGCCACTCGCCCTTTTCGGTCTCGACGTACTGCTCGAACTCGTCCTTCAAGCGCTTCGGCGAATCGGCCGGCTCGTCGACGACCTTGCAGTTGTCGAGCGCGACGTGGCCGCCGAGATCGAGCGAATCGAGATCGCCCCAATCGATCGTCGTGTGAATGTCGACGTCGAACACGCCGCGCAGCTTGTAGCCGTTCATGTACGGCACCATCTCGACCGGAAACGCGTCCAGCATGCGCTGGCAGTTGATCGGCGGGATCACGAGCCGCGCCTCGACGTGCTGGATGCCGTGCGGACCGCGCATCGGCGGCGTGCGCTCGGTGCCGTCGGCATTTTTGATCGGCGCCGACTCGAGCGGCGGCAACTCGCGCGGCGCGACCGCGCTGCCGGTCAGCGAGAACTTCACGCCGCGTGATTCGAAGTCGCCGCGCGTGAGCTCGAGCCTGCGGGTCGCGCGATCGAACGAGCCGGCGACGTTGCCCGAGAAGTCGAGGTCGCGGACTTCTTTGTCGGCGATGTACGGGTGACCGACGTTGAGCCCGCGCAGGTGAAAGTTACCCTCGGCCTTCGCGCCGGTCTTGTCGACGTCGACGTGAAACTTCGTGTCGATCGACGTCGTCTGGTAATCGACGACGGCGGAGTGCTCGAGGATCGGCGCGAGCCGATCGAGCTGGAACTTGGCGGCTTCGAGATCGATCGCAGCGGTGCCGTCGTTCGGATCGAGCGTGCCCTTCGCGGTCCATAGCTGGCCGGGAACGCCGCCG
>DASXEF010000377.1:0-3906 GCA_036490255.1 Kofleriaceae bacterium | reverse complement strand
CAAGTCGGCGCTGGCCGTGCTCGCCGGCGCCCGAGATCGCCGACAAGACGCCGGTGACCAAGACGCTGGGCGGATGTAGATGTCGTCGATCCGCCACTCGTCGTTCTCTTTCTTGAGCACGATGCGATAGCGAATGCCGTTTTCATCCCAGCGCAGCTCGGCGCGATCGGCGCTCTCCGGATCGAGGCGATCGTGCTCGTGCTTCGCGAGCCCGGTGATGAAGCCCTGCACCTGCTTCATCAAGCCGTCGCGGCGGCGCTGCGTGAGCACGTCGAGTGCACCGTTGACGTCGCGCGCGTTGATCGCATCGGCGAACAAGCGGATCGCGTCGTGCGCGTCTTTCGCCCGCGAGCGGCCGACCAGCTCGGATTCGAGCCGCCACGACGCGCCCTCGCGCTGCAGCTCGACTAGCTTGCCGTCGGAGTAGCTGACGAGCGCGCGCTCGCCGACGTCGGGGTTGCCCTTGAGGCTCTCCTCGAGCACCTGCGCCTGCCACGCGCGCTCGGCGGTGCTGAGCTTCCACTGCTGGGCGAAGTCGTCGAAGCTGATCTGCTTGCGCGCGTCCGATGACATCAGGTCGTACGCGGCCTTCGGATCGTTGCCGCGCAGCGCGCGCACGTAGCTGCGAACGCCGTCGGACGCGGGCGAGGACGAGCCGCCGATGCCGCCGCACGCTGCGAGCGCGATTACGAGCCACGCGGCCTTCACCACGCCAAACAATAACGTGCCGAAAAAATAAAGCCACCGAAGCGGAATGCTTCGGTGGCCCCCCGAGCTGCTTGGCCGTCCGTCAAGATCCGGCAGCTAGGAGTTGATGCCGACCGCTATTGCGGGGCACGTGCCACCCGAAACTGCACGGCGCTGCGGCTAGTTGCGGTATCCCGAGTCAACCGGCGTTCACACGGCGTGGTGTTACCACGGCTTCGCTCGCGCGTTTTCTGGCGTGCCACGAGCGTGCCCGCCTCGAGTGAAGCGACGTCGCGATCCGGGTCGGCCTTAGCCGCGCGGTCCATTCGTCAGCTGGATCTCGGTGTGGTGCGCTTCGGGAAGCTTGTCGGGATAGTCGACGGTGAAGTGGATGCCGCGCGATTCCTTGCGGCGCGACGCGCACTCGATCATCAGCTGCGCGACAAGCGCGAGGTTGCGCAGCTCGACGAGGTCGCTCGTGACTTTGAAGTCGACGTAGTACTGGCGGATCTCGTCGCGCACGAGCTCGATACGATGGCGAGCGCGCGCGAGCCGCTTGTCGCTGCGCACGATGCCGACGTACGACCACATGAAGCGGCGGATCTCTTCCCAGTTGAGCGTCACGACGATCGCGTCGTTCGAATCGGTCGCGTCGTGCGTCTGCCACGGCGTGACCTGCTCGGGACGCGTGCGCGGCAGGCTCTGCACGGCATCGGCGGCGCGTGCCGAGAACACCATGCCTTCGAGCAGCGAGTTCGACGCGAGCCGGTTCGCGCCGTGCAGGCCGGTCATCGCGCACTCGCCGATCGCGTAGAGCCCGCGCACCGTCGTCGCGCCGTGCTTGTCGGTCTTGATGCCGCCGCATTGATAGTGCGCGGCGGGCACGACCGGAATCGGCTGCTTCGTGATGTCGATGCCGAGCGACAAGCAGCGTTCGTAGATGTTCGGAAACCGCTGTTTGACGAACGCGGCATCGAGCTGCGTCATGTCGAGGACCACCGAATCGGCGCCGGATTTCTTGAGCTCGTTGTCGATCGCGCGCGCGACGACATCGCGCGACGCGAGTGACTTCATGGGGTGGTACTTCTCCATGAACGTCTCGCCGGTCGCGAGCTTGAGCACGCCGCCTTCGCCGCGCAGCGCCTCGGAGATCAAGAAGCTGCCGGCGTGCGGGTGATAGAGCACCGTCGGGTGAAACTGCGTGAACTCGAGATCGCCGACGACGGCGCCGATGCGATACGCCATCGCGATGCCGTCGCCGGTCGCGACGTCGGGGTTCGACGTATAGATGTAGACCTTGCCGGTGCCGCCGCTCGCGAGCACCGTCGCGCGCGCGCAGATCGTCTTGACCTCGCCGCTGCGGCGGTCGAGCACGTAGGCGCCGAAGCACGCCGGATCGCCGCCGTACTTCGCGAGCGAGAGCAAGTCGATCGCGATGTGCTCGTCGAGGATCTGGATGTTCGGATGCGTCGCGACTGCCGCGATCAGCGCGCGCTGGATCTCGCGGCCGGTGATGTCTTCCCAGTGCACGACGCGATGCCGCGTGTGCGCGCCTTCGCGACCGAGATCGAGATCGCCATGCGAATCGCGCGCGAGCCGGACGCCGAGGTCGAGCAAGCGCTGCACCGAGGCGGGGCCTTCTTGCACGCACATCTCGACGACGTCGCGATCGCACAAGCCGTCGCCGGCGGCGAGCGTGTCGGCGATGTGGGTCTCGAAGCTGTCGTCGGTCGCGAGCGCGGCTGCGACGCCGCCTTGCGCCCAGTTCGTGTTGGTGTCGCTCGGGTGCTTCTTCGTGATGACGGTGACGCGACCGTGCTCGGCGGCGAGCAGCGCGAAGTTGAGCCCCGCGATGCCCGATCCGATGACGAGGTAGTCGGTCTCAAACGGCTCGGCCATGCGTGATGCGACCATACCGGATAAGATGCTCGGACGTGAGCGGGCAGCTCGAGCAGATTTTGGCGTACCTCGACCGCGATGGCGTCAGCGAGCTCGTGATCTCGATCGGTCGGCCGATCGCGATGAAACAAAAAGGCGCGTACGTGAATCTAACGGCGAGGCCGCTCACGTTGCCGATGCTGAGCGTGCTGGTCGAAGGCAGCGCGCTCGCCGGCGCGATGCCGAAAACCGACGGCTCGTTCGATCCGATCGAGCTCGACGTCGGTCGCCGTCGCTTGCGCGTGCGCAGCGGCCGGCGCGGCGACGAGATCGTGCTGCGGCTCGAAGTGGTCGCGAAGCCGGCGGCGGCCGCGCCGTCGGCGGTGACGTTCGCGCCGAAGAAGCCGTCGTTCGCGTCGCCGGAGCTGTCGCTCGACGACGACGTGCCCGAGCTCACGCTCGAGCCGGCGAAAGCGGCTGCGCCGGCGCCGGCTCCGATCGTCGAGCCCCAGTACATCGAGGCTCCGCGCAGCGGTCGCATACCGCCGCCGGCGTTGTCGAAGCTGGTCGCGGCGGCGCGTGCCGCGAAGGCGAGCGATCTGCACATCTCCGCGAACCGCGTGACGCAGATGCGCGTCGGTACCGACCTCGTGCCGGTCGACAGTGCGCCGCTCTCGGCCGAAGCCGCCGAGGCGATCTTGCTGCCGCTGCTCGACGACGAGCAACGCGCGCGGCTCGCGCAGGTCGGCTACGTCGATCTCGCCGTCGACGCCACGGATCGCGGTCGCCTGCGCGCGAACATCTCGCGCCATCAGGCCGGCCTCAAAGGCACGTTCCGACTCGCGATGGCGAAGCCGGCGACGCTCGAAGAGCTCGGGCTGCCGAAAGATCTCGCGAAAGTGGTCGCGCATCATCAAGGCTTCGTCGTGATCGCGGGGCCGAGCGGTCACGGCAAGACGACGACGTTGAATGCGCTCGTCGATCTGATCAACAGCACGAAGGCGTTCCACATCCTCACCGTCGAGGATCCGATCGAGATCGAACATCCGCGCAAGGTCGCCGTGGTGTCGCAGCGCGAAGCCGGCCGGCACACGAAGAGCTTCGCGGCGGCGCTCAAGGCGTCGCTGCGCGAGGATCCAGACGTGATCGTGATCGGCGAGCTGCGCGATCGCGAGACCGTCGAGATCGCGCTGACGGCATCGGAGACCGGTCACCTCGTGCTCGCGACGATGTCGACTCCGTCGGCGGCGAAGACGCTCGATCGCCTGATCGACATGTTCCCGCCCGAAGAGCACAGCCAGGTGCGCGCGTCGATCGCCGGTGCGCTGCGGGCGATCGTCG
>DASXEF010000337.1:0-7245 GCA_036490255.1 Kofleriaceae bacterium | reverse complement strand
GCGCAGCTGTACGCGCGCGAGATCGAGTCGATGTACGTGGACAGTGAGTAAGCCCTGGCCGCGCGAGCTCTACACGTTGGGCGGCGCGCCGGGGGCGATCGCGCTGATCGCGCTGTCGTCGGCGAAGCTGCCTGATCCGCTGCCGGTCTCGCGCAAGCGCCACGGCATGCCCGAAGCCAGCGACGGTGCGAGCGCGATCGCGATCGTCGCGCGCGACCGCGCCGAGCAGCCCGCATGGTTCGTCGAGCAAGTCGTCGCGCCGTTCGCCGATCTGATCGCGAGCGATCTCGGCGCGGCCGTCGCCGCGCAAGCGCTCGACGCGCAGCACGCATACGTGATCGAAGGCGAGCTCGACGATCCCGACGACCTCGGCCACATCCAGGCCGCGTGGGCGCTCGCGAAGTGCGTGTGCGAAGAAGGTGCGGCGATCGTGATCGACGTCTACGCCGCGCGCGCTCACCTCGGCGTCGAGATCGCAGCGCTCGCGCCCGACCGTGCGTTCGACGTGATGCACGAGGTCACGCTGTTCTTCGACGAGGCCGGCGACGGCACGCTCGCTGCGTGGTCGCTCGGCCTGTGCAAGTTCGGCCGGCCCGATCTCGTCGTGCTCGGTATCCCACCGGATGGCGGCACCGAAGCGGCGCTACTGCTCCGCGACATCGCCGCGCAGCTCGCGGACGGCGAGCGCATCGAGCCCGGCGACGAGATCGCGGGGTTCGTCGCGCAGCGCTTCGAGCCCGCGATGGCTCCCGTCGTCGCGGTCGAACGCGACGCGCTCGTGCTCGTTCAGATCGCCAAGCCGAGCAACATCGCGCCGTAGATCCGCACGAGCGACAGCAGATCGGCGTCGCTGAACTGCAGCGTCGCGCCCAAGAAGTAGTCGCGGCCGTAGCGAACCTGGTTGAAGTACGTCGGCTCGGCGGAGTTGCCGACCTCGATCGGCAGCTCGCCCGGCTTGGTCAGCGCGTCGGTGACGCCGCCGACGATGAAGATCGAGTGCACGACCTCGTAGGCGGCCGCGATCTTGATGTCGGGAACCTCGAAGAACGCGTCGGAGAACGCGTCGACCGAGAATTTGAGCGCGCCGCCGCCGAGCAGCACGTCGGCGCCGAGGCCGAACTCGGATTCTTTGATGCCGCCGCGCAGCTGTAGCCAACCGAAGCGCTTGCCGAATTGCGCGGTGAAGCGCAGCGACTCGGCGAGCGTGGTCGAGCGATTGAACACGCCCGATTGCGCGATGTCGTGGAGCTGATCGACGGGAATGCCGCCGGCGACGCCCTTCTCGAGCTCGATCGAATAGAAGCGATCGTTGTGGCCCTGCAGCTCGGCGGTCACGTAGTAGTTCGGCTGGCCGGTGAAGAAATCCCACTCGGCGCGGAAGCCGACCCACGAGCGGAACTGGTTGAACGTGTGCGCCGCGCCGCCGATCGCGTCGGTGCCGTCTTCGAGCTCGTCGGCGAGCTCGCCGATGTTGACGAGGCGGCCGAGCTGACCTTTGTAGTCGTCGCCGCGGCCTTCGTTGACCGCGGTCACGACATCGGACATCTGCTGCAGCGTCGGATCGATGCGATCGATGCCGGTGCGCGCGTCGCCGAGGCCGTCTTGAATCCCCTGCTTGACGTCTTTCATTTTTCCGCGCGCGCTCGCGATCGCATCGTCGATGCGATCGAACGTGTGCTTGACGTTCGGCTTTGCCTCGGCGACCGCATCTGACGCGCGCGTCGTGCCCTGCTCGAGCCGCGTCATCGCGCGATCGGCCGCTTCGATCGGCGATTCGACGTGACCGGCGGCGATCCAGCGATCGGCGCGGATCAGCGCGTCTTCCATCGTGCCTTCGGTCCACTTGCGGCCGTCGAGCGCGAACGAGTGCAGCGTATCGAGGCCTTCGTCGACGCGCGGCATCGTGCGCGCGATCGAGCGAAGCACCGTGTCGGTCGAGCCGCCCTCGATCACGTGGACGAGCTGATCGCCCGATTTGAGTCGCGGGCCGCCCTCACCGCTCGGAATGATCTCGAGATAGTCGTCGCCGAACGCCGATTCGGCGCGCTTGGTGATCCACGAATCGAGCGGCACGTTCGTGTCGTCGACGAGCGTGAGATCGACGCGCGCGAAGTCACCTTCGATCGTCAGCGTCGAGATCTCGCCGATTCGCACGCCGGCGATCATCACGGGCGAGCCGGTCGCGAGCCGCGAGCCGTCGCGAAACCGTGCGTATGCGTGAAAGCGCTGGCCGACATGCGTCTTCGGCATCTTCGCGCGCAACAGCGCGTACGCCGCCACGACGAAGATGCCGATGGCGACCACGGAGACCAGCCGCGACAGCCAGCGCACCTGCCGACTCTACGTTACTTCCCGCGTCGCAAGTAGTAGTGCACGCCGCGCTGCGGATGCGACAGCCGGATCGCGAGAGCCTGCGCGCCGCCGCTCGGAGCGCCGACCTTCGCGTGAAACCGCCGCGTCGCCGGATCGACGATCGGCAAGTCCGTGCCGTCGATGTTTGCCGTCCAACCCGGCAGCGCCGCGCCGCCGACCTCGATGTCGGCCGCGAACGGCTGGCCGTCGATCGGCGACTCGATATAGACCTGCGCCGCGGTCTGATCGAAGTTGATCTTCAGCGTCGAGACCTGGTCCTGCATCACGCCGTCTTTTTCGAACCGGAACGTGTACGTCGCCTCTTTGAGCTTGCTGCCGGGCACCTCGACGACGTTCTTCGTCGAGTCGAACGTCTGCTCGCTGCCACCGGTTGCCAGGTGCAGCTTGTACGCGCCGCTGCCGCCGCCGGGGAACGTGACCTCGAGGTTCGGGATCAGCGACTGATACGAGATCGCCCACACGCGGCCGTCGGCGTCGATCGGATTCTTCGCCGGCTTCGGCGGCAGCGGCCGGCGACCCGCGTCGCGAACCTCGAGCACCTGGCCGCTGTTTGCGATGCTGCCGTTGCTGCACTTGAGCCGCCACGTCCACGCGCCGCTCGTGATCAGCATGTTCGCCGCTTCTTTGCCTTCGGAGACGCGCGGCGTGCGAAAGCGACCGTCGCGATCGAGCTCGAGCGTGCCGCCGGTCGGGCACTTGCCGCCGAACGCGAACTGGACCGCGGTCGCGCCTTTCGGATCGTGAATCCAGAACGACTTCGGCGCGGTCTCGACGTCGATCCTGAAATCGAAGTAGCGCGGGATCACGACGCCGGGGTTGATCTCGCCCGCTTTGAGCATCGTCGCGCTCTCGCCGCCCGCGAGCTCGAGCGTCGCTGCACCGGCGACGAGCTTCGCCGTGCCGTGCGCCATCGCCACTTTGGTTTCGCCACGCGCGTCGACGTCGATGTGCGCTTCACCGGCTTGGCCGGCAGGCGATGCGATATCGACTTCGCCGCCGGGTACGCCGACCGCGCCGGTGCCGGCTGCGGGAACCGTCGCGAGACCGACGCCGAGCTCGAGGCCCATCAACAGATTCTCGCGCACCGTCAGCTGCGTCGACGCGCCCGAGAGCTCGAGTGACGTCGCGCCCGACGTCAACGTCGCTTTGACGCCGCCGCGCTTGAGCCGCAGCTTCGCGCCGAGCGGGATCGTGCCGGTGCCGTCGATCGGCTTCCACGCTTTGTCGCCGGGTTGCTGCACCTCGGCGCCCTTGCCGGTGATCGTGAACGCGACGTCGCCGGTGATCGCCACGGCTGCATCCGGCGGCGGCGCATCGGCCACGCCGGCGTCGACGATCGTCACTTTGCCGATCTCGATCGACGTCGGCATGTTCGGCGCGAGCTCGGCGCCCTGCAGCTCGGCTTTGCCGATCAACAGCTCGACCTGGTTCGCGGTCAAGCGCACTTTCGCGCCGGGTTGGATCTGCACGTTGCCGATCTCGATGCCGACCGCGGCGGTGTTGGCGACGTCGACCTGACCGAGATCGACGACGATGTTCGCCGCGCTGCCGGCGCCGGTGAAGCGCAGCACGGTATGTGGGGTCATCGTGATCAGCTGCGTGCCGACGAGCTTGAGCTCGGCGCCGCCGTCGGCCGTGCGCGCCGCGTCGCCGAGATAGAACTGCGTGCCGATCGCGGCGCCGCCCCACGCCGCGCCTTGATCCTGACGCTCGACCGGACCGTCTGCTTTGGTCAGCTCGGCGATGCCGGGCTGTTTCTTGCCGCACGCCGCGACGACGAGCACGAGCGCGAGCGCCGCGCGTCGCGTGTCACTTGTGGAGATCGATGTTCTTGATCGCGACACCGTTGGGATCGATCGTGACAGACAGCTGCTGCTCGGCAAAACCGGCCGCTTTGACGGTCATCTGATACGTGCCCGGCGCGAGGTCGAGCTGGAACGTGCCGTCGGCGCTGGTCTCGATCTTCTTGTCGCCGGGCGTGACGACGATCGTCGCGTTCGCGACCGGCTTGCCGTTCGGCAACGCGTGCACGACGCCGCGCAGCTGGCCGGGCGGTAGCTGCGGCTCGAGCTTGATCGCGGGGACCGTGTTCGCGCCTTCGACGAGCGTCGCGAGCGTCGCCGCGCCGGGCTTCTTGCCATCGACGTCGACGTGGATCTCGGCGTCGGTCTCTGTCACGTCGTGGCGGGCCGGGCGACCGCCCGATGCGTCGGCCTTCGTACCGATGCGCACGCCTTTGAAGACGTACGCGCCGTGCTCGTCGGTCGCGGCGATCGGCGCCGTGACGTCCTTGAGCTTGATCGAGACCTTCGCGCCAACGACCGGCTTGCCGGCCTCGTCGGTGACGCTGCCGGTGATGTCGGCGAGGATCGGCACTTCGAGCGCCGGGCAGCCCTCGGTCGTGTACGCGCAGTCTTTGACCTGCGAGCTCGCGCGCTGAGGCCCGCCGAAGCGGCCGTTCACGCCGATGCCGATCGTCCACGTAGGCTCGTACGGCACGAGCGGGATCGACTCGGCGGTGACCTGCGCGGCCGTGATGTACGGCGACTTCGCGAGCCCGACGAAGAGCAAACCCGACCACGCGTCGGTGAAGTGATAGCCCGCGCTGATATCGCCGCGCAGCGAGTACGAGCCGTCGTCGAGCGAGGCGTGACCGGTCGGCGCGCTGCCGACGTAGCCGTCGATCGCGACCTCGCCGCCGATCCACGCGTCGCGACCGAACGGCACGTTGATGTTCGCGCCGCCGTAGAGCTCGTTGAAATCGGAGACGCCGAGCGAGCTGCGATCCGCGAGCGAGAGCTGCGTCGGATCCGAGATGCTGGCCGCGCTGTTGTCGAGCTGGAAGCCGACCTGGAACGACAACGACGCCGGCCCGACGGGCAACGACGCGAGCAAGCGTAAATCGACCGAGATCGCCGAGCCGACGATCGACGGCGCGTTGCGGCCGGGGATCCAGATCCCGAGCTGTGCGCCGACGCGTGCCGAGCCGGCCGGCAGCGCGCCGCGGATCAGCACGTGCGGATCGCCGACGTAACCGTCGTCGGGTGACGGATTGCCGCCGGTGTGGCGATCGTAGCGACCGTCGAGCGACAACGCGACCGAGAGCCCATCGATGATGCCGTACGCGCCGGCGAGATCGCCCGACAGCCGCAAGAACGATTCGTTCGCGCCGAGCAGACCGCTGCGCTCGCCGAAGCTGTCGATCGTACCGAGCACGAACGAGCCTTTCGGCAGCGTGTCGGCGGTCGCGACGGCAATCCCGCCCGGCAACGCGCCGTAGCCGATCACGAGCGGCGGCGGCTCCGCCGGCTCCGGATCCGCAGACGCGGATGCGGCGGCGGCGACCAAATAGAGCAACGCAACGAGCCCCCGGCGCATCACCGAAAGTTTACGGGCGCACCTCGGGTAATTGCCAGTGAACGACCACAATCTCTACTTCGATAAGCTCAGTAACGAAGCCAGCGGATCAGCTCGGCGAGACCTGGGCGCTTGCCATACATCAAGATTCCGACCCGATAAATCTTCGCAGCAGCGCGCGAGACCACGGCCATCGACACGAGCACGATGCCCATCGAGGTCCCAACTTCGCCGAGCGACGCGCCGCCGAGCAAGTAGCGCAGCGGCATCAACATCGGCGACCAGAAGGGGATCTGCGTCAGCACCGCCGCCGTATGACCGCGCGGATCGCCGGTGACCGCCGTCATCGAGACCATGCCGATCACGAGCAGCATCGTCACCGGCACGGCCGCCTGCTGCGAGTCCTGCTCGGACGGCACCATCGCGCCGACCGCGGCGTAGATCGTCGAATAGAACAAGAAGCCGAGCACGAAGAACGCGATCACCACGACCACGTCGAGCGGCGTCAATGTGGGGAGCGATGCCGCAGCGGACGCCGATGCGCCGAACGCGCCGAGCAGCGCGTCGCGGTTCGCGAGCGCGATCCCGCCGACGCCGAGCCACACGACGATCTGGATGAGGCCGGCACCGCCGACGCCCAGGATCTTGCCGGTCATCATCGCGTTCGGTTTCGTCGCCGCGACCATGAGCTCGACGACGCGACTCGATTTCTCGGTCACCACGCTGCGCATGACGTTCACGCCGTACAGCGTGATCACCATGTAGAGGATGAACGCGATGATGTAGCCGAGCAGGAACGTCGCGGCGCCGTTCTCGCCTTCGGTTTCGCCGTTCGTGTGCAGCGTCTTGAGGTTCGGCGGCAAGAGCAGCTGCGCGAGCTGCGGCTCGCTCAAATGAAACTGGCGACCGCGCGTCTCGAGCATCATCGCGCGCAGCGCGATGTTGAGCTCGAACTGCACCATCTGGTTCGTCGCGTTGTCGCCGCGATAGATCGACTCGCCGCCGTCGAACGCGTCCTTCGGAATCCGCAAGAAGCCCGACAGCTGCTTCTGGCGCAGCTCCTTCATCAGATCGGCATCGCTGGTCGTCGCCGGCACGACGCTCGCTTCCCAGTGCTGATCGCTTTCGGAAAACGCCTTGGCGAGCTTGTCGCCGAGCTGGCCGGTCTCGTCGGCGATCGCGACCTTCGCGCCCTTCGTGCCGGTCGATGCGAGCAGCACGGGGATCACGATCAAGCCGACCATCAGCAACGGGCCGAGCAGCGTGACGATCGCGAACCACTTCGTGCGCACGCGCTCGAGCAGCTCGCGCTTGGCGATGACAAACATCTCGCGCATCAGTTGTCGTCCTTTCGCACGGCGACCGCGGCCGCGGCGCCGACCTTCGACACGAAGATCTGGTGAAGTGTCGGCACGACGACTTCGAATCGACGCATGTCGATCTGCGCGCCGACCAGCGCGGCGAGCAGCTTGTTCGGTGCAATGCCGTCGGCGAGCTTGACCTCGCAATCGTCGA
>DASXEF010000300.1:0-4448 GCA_036490255.1 Kofleriaceae bacterium | reverse complement strand
CACGTTCAGCGTCGTGTTCTTGCTCGCGCTCGTCACGCCGTCGCTGCTCAACAACGACTCGGCGATCTTGATCCTCACGCCGATGGTGGTCGCGCTGACCCGCCGGCTCTATCCCGGCAACGCGCGCGCGACGCTCGCGTTCGCGTTCGCGGTATTTCTCGCGCCCGGCGTCGCGCCGTTCATCGTGTCGAACCCGATGAACATGATCGTCGCCGAGTTCGCGGGCCTGCACTTCAACACCTACGCCGCCGTGATGGTGCCGATCTCGCTCGCGGGCGCGGCCCTGACCTACGTGATCTTGCGCGCGGTGTTCCGCGGCGTGCTGCGCGATACCAAGCCGGCAGCGGCGCCGCTGACGACGATCCATCGCCATCGCGGCGAGCGACCCGCGGTGATCTTGCTCGTCGTCGTGTTCTGCGCGTATCCGGTCGTCGCCGCGATCGGCGGCCAGATCTGGTTCGTCACGTTCGGCGGCGCGCTCGCCGCGCTCGTGCTGTCGCAGACGCACGGCATCGCGCCGATTCGCAAAGTCGCGAGCCACGTCTCGCTCGATATCCTCGTGTTCCTGTGGGGCATCTTCTTGGTCGTTCAAGGGCTGCGCTCGGTCGGCGTGGTCGACGTGCTCGCGCGGATCTACGACGGTTCGCCGCATCTCGCGACGATCGGCGTGACGTCGGCGGTCGGCTCGGCGCTCGTCGATAACCACCCGATGTCGATCCTCAACATGATGGCGATCCACAACACGCACGGCTCGCGCCCGTTGCTCGCCGCGCTGATCGGCGGCGACATCGGTCCGCGCCTGTTGCCGATCGGCTCGCTCGCCGGCCTGTTGTGGATGGATCTGCTGCGCCGTCAGGGCGTCGAGATCAACCTCGGCAAGTTCGTGCGCATCGGCACGCTCGTGCTGCTACCGACGCTCGCGCTCTCGCTCGCGATGCTCGCCTGGCTCTAATCTTCGGCGACGAACGCACCGGCTTCGGTGAACGTCGCGTGGTGATGCGCGGCACCCGGCGGGAACGAGATCACGTAGCTGGTCCCGCTGTGCTTCGCGCCGCGAGCGATCGTGTGCGGATAGCGCGCGACGAACCCGCGCACGACGGCCATCGGTAGCGCGCTCGCCGGAATCAGATCGGGATCGAGCCCGCCGACGCCGAGGTCGATGCGCTGGGGATCCTGCGGGGCGTGATAGCTCGACAGGCCGAGCAGCACGTTGATGAGCCCGATCACGATCATGCCGCCCGTTACTGGGATCCAGTAGCGCCGGTGCTTGCGCGAGAACGGCGCGGCGCGATCCTTCGTCACATCGATCGTCTACCACACGCGCTAGAGTCCGGCTCGGTGACGCGCTGGCAGCGTTATTGGTGCGCAGACGGCGGACGGTTTGCCGCGGGCTGCGTGCGCATCGCGATCGCGATCAGCGTGCTGATCTGCTTGCACAAGCTCGGCAAGCCGGTGTCGACGGGCGACCTGCCGGGCCAGCACACGCTGTATCGGCCGATCGGGATCTGGATGGTCTTCGGCCATCACGCGCCGCCGGTCGGCGTCGTCGCCGCGCTGCGCGTCGTCGCGTGGGTCTCGACGATCGCGATGCTCGTCGGGTTGTATTCGCGGCTCGCGACCGCGATCAGCTTCGCGTCGGCGTGCTCGCTCGCGGCGCTGGCGTTCTCGGCGAGCCACGCGTGGTCGCATCAGTACAACGTCGTGCTGCTCGCGCAGCTCGCGTTCGTCGGCGCGCGATCGGGCGACGCGCTCGCGATCGATGCACGGCGCGGCGGCAGTCGCGCCGGCGGCTATCAGTGGTCGCTGCGGCTCGCGCAGCTCGCGGTCGCGCTGATGTTCGCGGGTGCGGCGCTGCACAAGCTCGCGGCCGGCCACTTCACGCTGCGCTGGGCGCTCTCCGACAACCTGCGCGATCAACTGCTCGTGCGCTTCGACCTCGCGAACCTCGCGCGGCCGCCGCTCGTCGATTGGCTGCTCGCCGATCCGTGGCGCTACAAGTCGGCCGCGCTGCTCAATCTGATCACGCAGGCGCTGCCGATCGTCGCGTGCGTGCTGGTCAGGCGGCCGAAGCTACGTGCGATCGCCGGGCTCGCGTTCGTGATCGAGACGATCGCGCTCGGCTTCGTCGTCGGCCTGTGGAACTGGCAGTGGTTGCCGCTGTACGCGGTGTTCGTCGACTGGGATGCGCTGTTCCGGATCGCGCCGAGCGCCGCCGTCGCGCCGCGACGAGCCACGCGGATCTGGATCGCGGCGTTCGTCGCGTACGCGCTGTTCACGGCGGTCGTGCCGGGAGTCGATCAGCGGCTCGGCACGTATCCGTTCTCGAGCTTTCCGATGTTCGGCGGCATCCTTGCGAGGCCCCCTTACGACGAGCACCGCGATTTCACGATCGCCGGCGATCACTTCGAAGTGACCTCCGACGTGCCGATCGACGAGGCGACGCAGCGCTGGTTCGATCACGCGAACCGCGGCATGTACGCGGTGCGCGATCCGGCGGAGCTGCACAAGCGCCTCGCCGTGTTGTTCGCGCAGGCGCAGCGCCGTTACCCGACGTTTCACATCCATCGCGTGCGCAGCGAGCTCGCGTTCTACGTCGCGCCCGCGTACCCGGCGCCGGCGCACTTCGAGGTCGATCCGGTCGCGATCGTCGGCGAGGTCGGCGACGACGGTAGCTTCCGCACGCGGCTCGGCCCGCTGACGCCCGAGCACGTCGCGACGGCGGGTCCGAAGATCGCGTACCTCGAGGACGGCGACACCATCTACGTCACGGCGAAAGCCGGAGATGGCACGTGGCTCGTCGCGAGTAGCGGCGACGACGAGTGGTAGGCTCGCTTGCTTGCCGCTATTCGAGCTCGAAGAAGGGCCGCATCACAAGTTCTACCGCGTCGAGCGCATCGGCAAGCGGCTCGAGCTGCACTGGGGGCGCATCGGCACGGCGGGCCAGAAGAAGACGCTCGAGCTCGCGAGCGAGCACGAAGCGCGGCGCGAATACGAGCTCGAGATCGCGCGGCGGCGCGAGCGCGGCTATCGCCAGGTCGTCGACGAATCCGCGCCGCGCGACGGCGACGAAGCTCGCCAGAACAAGCTCGCGGCGACCGGCGCGCTGACGAAGTATCCGCGGTTCGTGTTTCGCAAGGGCGAGCTGATCACGTGGCTCGAGGTGCGCGGCGCGGTGCTCGTGACCGCGAGCGGCGGCGGCACCACGATGCCGACACCGGTCGAGCGGGCGTGCGAGAGCGCGCAGGCGGCGGTGCGCGAACGCGACCGCATGATGGCCGAGCTCGTCGGCAAGGGCTACGCGCTCGACGAGTTCGGCGCCGCCGAAGTGCCCGTCGCGAGACGCCGCGCGCCGAAGCTCGCCGCGCTCAACCATCACGCCGAGCTCGAAGCTCAGCTCGCAGCCACGCCCGACGATCCGAACGCGTGGCTCGTGTTCGAGGATTGGCTGCTCGACGCGCGCGATCCACGCGCCGCGATCATCGAGCACGAACGCTCCGGCGACGTGACCTCGGCCGCGCAAGCTCGCGGCAAGATCAACCGGCTGTTGTTCGGCGGGCGCGGCGCGACCTACGACGCGATCGTGTCGCGCGCGGACTGGCGCGCCGGGTTCATTCGCACGTGCGTCGTCGACGCCACCGGTTCGCGCGGCCGGCATCGCCTCGCCGAGCTCCTGGTCGCGCCCGCGGCGCAATTTCTCACCGAGCTCGAGCTCGACGTCGACGACTTCGCGGTGCTGCGCGACCTCGCGCCGGCCAAGCTGATCACGCGGCTGCGGGTCCGACACGAGCGGATCGCCGTCGACGACCGGACCGCGTGCGACGCGAGCCTGCTCGAGCCGTTGGGCCGCTTGAGCGAGCTCGAGCTGCGCCGGATCTCGGCGCTGAAATCGCATCCGTGCTTGGCGCGCGTGCGCCGGCTCTTGCTCGAATACGTGCGCGACACCGAGCTCGACACGCTCGCCGAGCACGAGCTGACGAAGCTCGAAACGCTGCGCATCGACTTCATCGACGACGCGGCATCGCAGCTGACCCGCCCGCTCGACGCCGCGATGCCGGCGCTGCGCGAGCTCGAGCTCGCCGTCACCGGGCGCGGGTTCGCGCTCGTCGAGCAGGTGATCGCGAGCAAGCTCGCGCCGCAGCTCGCCCGGCTCGTCATCGACGATCGCAGCGAGTCGTTGGTGCTGACCGCCGCCGATCGCGAGCGCGTGTTCGGCGGCGTGTTCACCGGCGTCGCGTACGTGAGCTTGCCGAAGGCCCTAGTCCAGTAGCGCGGCCATATCGGCGGGCAGCGGCGCCTCGGCGCTGACGCGGCCGCCGTCGGGATGCGGCACCGAGATCGCCGCGGCGTGCAGCGCGTGGCGCGGCAGCACGAACAGCGCGGCCAACTCCGGCGTGAGCCCCTCGTCGCAGTACTCGATGAACGCGGCGTCGCCGTGCGCGTACAGCTTG
>DASXEF010000202.1:0-2765 GCA_036490255.1 Kofleriaceae bacterium | reverse complement strand
ACGCGGTCATGTCGGCGACCGGCTCGGGCTCGACCTGGACCGCGGTGCTCGACACCGAGTTGACGGTGATGACGCCACCCGCGGTCGCCGTGCACGTCACCGACGACGGCATGACGCTCTACATCACCGACGCCGCGGGCGACGTCAACGTGTTCGAGAAGAGCGGCAACTCGTTCGTCGCATCGACCACCACGACGCCGTTCATGCCCGGCTCGACGCCGGCGAGCTGGTACTCACCCAACAACTCGCAACAGACCGACGTCATCTACGCTGACAACAAAGACCTGTGGGAGCTGCAATCGCCGACCGGACCGCCGTTCATGGCGGGCACGGCGTTCGAGCCAGGTCAGACGCCGTACATGAGCGAGGACTCGACCGCGTTGTGGTTTGCGTTCTCGTCGAACGGCAGCGACAGCGGCAGCGACGCCGACAACGCGATCTACGTGCAGCAGCGCCTCGATGCAGGATCGAGCTTCTCGCCGCCGCTCGCGAGCCCAGAGCTCGGCATGTCGGTGCTGCCGCAAGGGCCGTGGCTCCAGCCGCTGCCGATGCTCGCGCCCGGCCAGCAGATGATGTTCTTCTCGCGCGAGCAGATGGGCGAGAACGTGCCGATCATCTACTCGGTTCAGCGCGCGCCGCTGGCCTTGCCCTGACCGCAGCCGCGGTCGGCGCGTGCTTTCGCGAGATCGATGTCGGTGGTCGCGAGCGCGGTGACGAGCTCGTTCGCGAGCTTCGCGATGTCGACCAAGTGCGGCATGTCGACGCGGTCGATCGTGTCGCAGGTCTCGTGATAGCAGCGATGATCCGGCGTCCAGAAGAACGTGTACGGCACGCCGGCGTCGCAGAACGGGATGAAGTCGGAGCCGCGCGCGCGCCCGCCCGGCACGACGTGCACGTGCTTGAACTTCGGCGTCAGCTTGTCGAGCAGCACGCGCGCCGGAAACTTCGCAAACGTACCCATCGCCCCGACGAGGCCCGCCGAATCGTGGCTGCCGATCATGTCGAGCTCGACGACCTCGACCACGCGCGCGAGCGGGATCGTCTTCGGCATGTGCGCGGCGAAGAACGTCGAGCCGATCATGCCGTCTTCTTCGTCGCCAAACGCGGCGAACACGACCGTGCGCTTCGCCTGCGGCGCGGCGGTGATCGCCTGCGCGATCGCGAGTAGCGCGACCACGCCGGAGCCGTCGTCGTTGGCGCCGAGGTGGCCGTCGCCGAGGTGATCGTGATGCGCGGTGACGATCACGACGTCGCCGTCGGCGTCGCTGCCCGGCGCGATGCCGATCACGTTCGCGGTGTGCTTGCCGTTCTGCGCGGTGAACGCCTGCTCGAACGTGCCGCCGTCGCCGGCGGGCACGAGCCCGGCGCACGCGAAGCGCTCGATGACGATCGCGCGGGCTGCCGTATCGCCGTCGGTGCCCGGCGCGCGGCCGTCGAGCTCGGGCGACGCGAGCTTCGCGAGCCGGTCGTGCAAGGTCGCCTTGTCGAACGGATCGGCGTCGCGACATTCGGCGTGCGCGAGCGCTGGCACGAGCAACCAAAGCAGGACGACGAGCTTCATGTCGACGAGACGCACGTCGCGCTCGTCGGTTTCATCCAAGCTCGCCCGGGTCGATGGTGTCGGCGAGCTCGCGGCCGCGCGGTCCGGTGCCGGTCGCGACGAGCACGCGGCGATCGCCGGCGTGGCTCAGCTCGATGCGCAGGTGATCCGCGGGCATCACCGCGAAGCGCTCGGCCCACTCGACGATCGCGACGCCGCGCGGATCGCCGACGATCTCTTCGAGCCCGAGCTCGCGCAACTCGGCCGCGCGCTCGAGGCGATAGAGATCGGCGTGCCAGACGATCAAGCGGCCGCGCGGGTACTCGTGCACGAGCCCGAACGTCGGGCTGGTGGCGTTGCCACCGCCGAGCGCGGCGACGAGGCCGATGACAAACGTCGTCTTGCCGGCGCCGAGCTCGCCGACGAGCGCGATCGCGTCACCGCCGCGCAAGCCCGCTGCGAGCCGCGCACCGGCCGAAGCCGTCGCGATCGCATCTGGCAGCTCGAGCATGCCGTGACCCTAGCAAACGAGGTATAGAGAGGCGTGCTTCGAGCGAGCTTGATCGCGGCGTGCATGGTGATCGGCTGCGGTCGCGAGCACGGCGCGCCGCACGTGCAGCGCATGCCGCCGCTCGACAAAGTGCCGGCACTGCGCGGTGGCGGCACGGCACGATCGCCGCGGATCGCGAACTACAAGCTCGACGCCAAGCTCGATCCGGCGACGCATCAGGTCATCGGCACCGAGACGCTGACGTGGACGAACACCGGCGCGAGCCAGGTCGACACGCTGCCGTTCCACCTCTATCCGAACGCGTTCAAGAACGAAAAGTCGATGTTCATGCGCGAGTCGCGCGGCGAGATGCGCGGCGCACACGCGAGCGACAGCGGCTGGGGCTGGATCAACGTCGACTCGCTGCAGATCGGCGGCGTCGAGCTCGCGCGCGAGCTCAAGTTTCCGCACGGCGATGCCGGCGACGAGACCGTCGCCGAGCTCAAGCTCGCGCAGGCGGTGCAGCCCGGCCAGACGATCGAGATCAACTTCAAGTTCACCGAGCAGCTGCCCGAAGTGTTCGCGCGCAGCGGCTACAAGGGTGAGTTCAACCTCGTCGGCCAGTGGTTCCCGAAAATCGGCGTGCGCATGGGACCGCCGGGTGCCGAGCACTGGGAATGCCAGCCGTACGAGGCGTTCACCGAGTTCTTCGCCGACTTCGGCGTCTACGACGTG
>DASXEF010001039.1:0-4877 GCA_036490255.1 Kofleriaceae bacterium | reverse complement strand
CGACGATGCCCTGGAGGAGCTCGGCGCCGAGACCTTCGTTGGAGGCGTCGCCGCTCTCGATGAGGCGAAAGCCGAGGCCGTAGAGGGCTTCGTCCGTGATGTCGGTGGCCTTCGCGAGCTGCTTGGCGACCGGGTAGCCTTTGGCGGCCAGGACGCTGAACTGCGCGAACACGGGATCGTCGGCGTGCGTGCGCGAGGCGATGCCTTCGCCGGCGACCTCGAGCGAGAGCAGCGCCAGGAAGAAGCGCTGGTCGTCGTCGATCGCGGCGTCGAGATCGGCGCGCGAACGCAACAGCGGCTTGAGCGAGCCGAACGCTTCGACCGGCTTGCCGGCCTTGCGCAGCCGCTTCGCGCGATCGAACAGCAGCTCGACGTGCTTGGCCGGCGCGACGTCGGCGACGAGCTCGCCGATCACGCGCTCGAGCAAGATCTGCTCGGCGGGCGCCTTGCCCTTGCTGCTCTTGTCGGACATCTCGCGCAGGCGCTCGACGAGCTCGTCGATCGCTTGCTTCGACACGTTGCCGCGGTGGCTGCGGATCGCGCCGGCGTAGCGCCGCGCGACTTGGTCGTCGGTGACTTCGAGCAACGCGCGCACGAGCGGCAGCACGGCTTCGGGCGCCTTCGCGAGGCCGCGCGCGGCCGCGTCGCGCACCGTCGGATCGGTGCCGCCGAGCGCTTCGACGAGCGCTTTGACCGCCGATGCACCGCCGCCGGCGGGCAAGCGCTCCATCGCGAGCTTTTGCGCGGGCGCGTTCTTCGACTTCGCGAGCGCGCCGAACGTCTTCGCGAGCGACTCGGGGATCCGCGCACCGCGCAGCGTGTCGACGGCCGATTGCGCGATCGCGAGATCGTCGCCGTCGGCGAACTCGATCAGCTGCTCGATGATCTTTTCGGTGCCGCGCGCTTCGCTCTGCGCGACGAGGCGGCGCAAACCCGCGATCGCCGCGAGCCGGATCGGCCGCGGCTCGTCGGGATCGGCGTATTTGAGCAACAGCGACTGCGTCGACGGCCGTGCGAGATAGCCGATCAAGCGCAGCAGCGCGGAGAGCTGGACGACGCCGGCAGAGACCTCGGGATCGCGCAGCGGATCGGGCGCCGCGTGGCCGTTCGTGCCGTTCGACTTCGCTTTCTTCGCGGCTTTCTTCGCGTCGGCGGCGGCTCTCTCGGCATCTTTTTCGGCGCGAGCCCACGCCTTGTGCAGCTCTTTCGCGGCTTCGCTCGCACGCGCCGTCGCGCTCTTCTCGACCTGGTTCGCGAGCTTGTCGTTGCCGGTGTCGAGCTCGGCGCGCACGAGCTGCAGCGCTTGCTCGCCGAACTCGGCGTCGGGGAGCTGATCGAGCACGGCGTCGATCGCCGGCTGCGTGCCGCGGCGGATCAGCAGCTGGCCCATCACGCGGCGCGCGCCGACCGAGCCGGCGCGGATCTCCTTGCGCAGCGTGCTCTCGGCTTCGGCGCCTTGTTGCGCGAGCAACGTGGCCGCGCGCTCGGCGAGCAGCTCGTCGTCGCCGTGAAGTAACGGCACGAGCTTGGGCGCGATGCCCTCGGCGCCGAATTCGGCGAGGCCTTCGAGCGCGATGCGGCGCACACCCGGATCGTCGTCGGCGAGTCGGCCGGTCAGCGCGGTGATGACGGCCTTGTCGCCCTTGCCGACCTCGGCCAACACGAGCGCCGCGGCGGCGCGCAGATCGACGCGATCGGAGTCGAGGAGCTCGATCACCGCTCCACCCAGGTTCTTCGCCATTGGCGAGGAACTTACGCGAAGTCTCGACGGTGGAACAGCAGGCAGGCGAACGCGAGCAAGCCGGCGATCCAGCCCAGGCCGTGCAGCCACGACAGCCCGACGTAGCCCCAGCTGACGAAGTCGGCGTGGACGCTGACGGCTTGACCGTCGATGGTGCGGCCCGACGGCGAGAACAGATGGATGTCGGGCACGATCTCGAGCGCGACGTGCGCGACGGTGCGGATCCACGCCGAGCCGGTCTTGATCGCGGTCTCGATATCGGGCGTGACGCGGCCGATCACCCACATCGCGAGCGCGAAGATTCCGGACAAGAACGGCGTCGAGAACGACGAGAAGAAGATCGCGATCGCCGCGACGGTGAGGACCTCGCACCACGCGAGCAGCAGCGCCTTGACGACGGCGCCCGACACGCCGACGTGTTGCCACGCGAGCATGCCCATCATCGCGACCGCGAACAGCGCGACGAGGATCGTCAGCACGACGGCCATGCCGAGGTACTTGCCGAGCACGAACTCCCAGCGCTCGATCGGCTTGCTGACGATCGCGTGGATCGTCCGTCGCTGCACTTCGGTGTAGAGCAAGAACACGCCGAGGAAGATCGCGGTCAGCGAGCCGAACAGCGCGATGCCGGCGAGCCCGATGTCGCGCGCGACGCGTTGCTCTTCGTGCAGCGACATCCGGCCGAGCACGATCGCGAGCAGGTTGGAGCCGAGGACGAGCACCAAGATGCCGTACAGCACGCGGATGCGCGCGGCCTCGCGGAACGTGTTCAGGGCGATCGCCCAGATCCTACCCAGCATTCGCTGCAGCCTCCGGCGCGACCTTTTGCATGAACAGATCTTCGAGCGTCTCGTGGCGCGGCTCGACGGAGACGACCTTGGCGCCGAGCTCGCGCGCGCTCGCGAGCCACGCGTCGACATCGGCGTCGGCGGCGAGCATCAGCGCGAGCTCGTCGGCGACGCGGCGGACCTTGCTCGCATTCGCGGTCAGCGCATCGACGTTGACGTCGGCGGCGACGTGCACGATCACGTCGACGCCGAGTCGCTTGTTGCGATCGACGAGCTCGCTCGGCGTGCCGTCCGCTTGCAGCTGACCGCGCGCGATGATCGCGACGCGATCGGCGATCGCTTCGATGTCGGTGAGGATGTGCGAGCTGAAGAACACGGTCTTGCCCTGATCGCGGAGCTCGAGGATCAGGTCGCGCACGTCTTTGCGGCCGATCGGATCGAGCCCGCTCGTCGGCTCGTCGAGCACGACCAGCTCGGGATCGTTCATCAACGCCTGCGCGAGGCCGGCGCGCTGCAGCATGCCCTTCGAAAACTTTTTCAAGCTCTGCGAGCGCGCGCGATCGAGACCGACGCGCGCGATCAGCGTGTTCGCGCGCTTGTCGCGCTCGTGTGCGCCGATGCCGAACAAGCGGCCGGCGAGATCTAACAGCTCGCCGATCGTCAGGTAGTCGTAGAAGTACGGCGATTCGGGCAGGAACCCGACTTTGAAGCGCGCCTGTCGGCTCGGGATCGCGTGGCCGAGGATCGTCGCGCTGCCGCCGGTCGGCCGGATCAGGCCCATCAACGTGCGGATCGTCGTGGTCTTGCCGGCGCCGTTCGGGCCGACGAAGCCGAAGATGTGGCCGCGCTCGACCTCGAACGTCACGCCGCGCAGCGCCTCGACCTTCTTGCGCCGAAACGGCGTGCGATAGGTCTTGCGGAGAGCTTTGACGTCGATGACAGCGGCCACGCCGCTCGCGACGTTATCTCATCTCGTAATTGAACGTCACGATACCGCACACCGGGACCGCCATGCCGCCGACCGAATACGGCCGATAACGCCACGCGCGGACCGCACCGAGCAGCTCCTGGTCGTAGGTCGCGTAGCCGGTCGAGCGCAGCTGCGAGGCCGAATTGACGTTGCCCGCCGTGTCGACACAGACCTTGATCATCGCGGTCAGCTTCGACGTGCCTTCGTGCAGCAGCTGCGATTTGAGCGCGTCGTTGGGTTGGATCTGGGTCTCGCCGGAGATCCGCATGCCCTTGAGCACGCTCGGCGCGATCATCTGCTGCCGCGGCGGCAGGACCGGCGGCGGCGGTGGCGTGGCCGCGCAGTCCGGGAGGCCACACGGCACGCCGTCCGCGACCCCGGAGCCGTCGCCATCGCCTGGGTTCGAGCCGACGCCCGCACCGGTACCCGTGCCGGTGGCGTCGTCGTTGGTCGCGACGACCGGCGGGGTCGCGACGTGCGGCACCGGTTGCACGACCTCGTGGACGATGTGCTGCTTCGGCGTGAATGCCTGCTTGGCGGCTTTCGGTGCCCCGCCGGCGGCCGCCGGCGGCGGCGGTACGTACGCGATGTCGACGTGGTGCTTGCCGGCGTCGAGCCGATCGATGTTCCACATGCCGGCGACGAACAAGCCGAAGATGATCGCGACGTGGACGGCGAGGGACACGCCGACGAGCCATTTGCGCATCCCTCCATGAACGCACGAGATCGTCCGAGGTTTTCTCGCGCGTTCTGGCAGCGCCGCGGCGCGATCTTCGCAGTAGTGTCGCAGGGATGACCGGCGCGCTCGTCGTCTTCGTGTTGACCTACCTGGTCATCGCGGGCGGCCAGCTGAAGTTCCTCAAGCTGGATCGGCCCGGTGCGGCCGTGGTCGGCGCCGCGGCGATGGTCATCGTCGGCGGGCTGCCGATGGACGACGCGCTCCACGCGATCGACCTGCACGTCGTGATCTTGCTGTTCGGCGTGCTCGTGATCGCCGCGTACCTGCAGCGCGCGCAGTTCTTCCGCTACGTCGCGTACGCCGTGCTCACGCGCACGCGGTCGGCGCGCACGCTGTTGTTCGGGCTCACGTTCGTCGCCGGCGGATTGTCGGCGCTGCTCGTCAACGACACCGTGTGCATCGTGCTCACGCCGCTCGTGATCGCGGTCGTCGTCGAGACCCGATTGCCGGCGCTGCCGTACCTGCTCGCGCTCACCGGCGCCGCGAACGTCGGCGGCGTGGTCAGCTTCTCGGGCAATCCGCAGAACATGATCGTCGGCGCGGCCGCGCGCGGCACGCTCGGCTTCGCGCAGTACTTCGCGATCGCGTTGCCGATCGGCATCGCGTGCCTGGCCGCGAGCGCCGCGATGCTGTCGCTGT
>DASXEF010001008.1:0-6186 GCA_036490255.1 Kofleriaceae bacterium | reverse complement strand
CTGTTCTGGTACGTGCGCGATTACTGGGAGGTCGCGGATCGACTGCACGACGTCGTCATCGTCGTCATCATCGCGACGGTCGCGAGCCTGTGGGTCGCGCGATATCGACCGCGCCGGCTGCGTGCGTGGCCGGTGGCCTGGTTCGCGCTCGCGATCGCCGTCGTCGCGTTCGGCGATGCATTCTCGATCGGTTACGCCGACGCCGTCGATAATCGCTGGGGCCACGACGACGCGCCGCGCATGCTGGCGATCTTCGGCTGCGCGCTCGCCCTGTTGGTCTCGCTCGGCTCGTTCGCGCTGCGCTCAGTGCAGCGTCGCAAGTAACGCGCGCGCTCGCGTCGCCAGCTCGGGATCGACGAGCAGCGGCTCGAGATAGCTCCGCGCCTCGGCATCGCGGTGCAGCGTCGCCAGCACGAGCCCGAGGTTGAATCGATTGATCGGCGTACGCTCGAGCTCGTACGCAGTTTGAAACGCCGCGAGCGCCTCGTCGACATCGTTCGCCGCGAGCGCCACTTTGCCGTGCATGCGCTGGCCGTTCGCGTAGCTCGGCAAGGTCGCGGTGGCGCGCCGTGCGTATTGCAGTGCTTCGTCGAGCCTGCCGTCGTCGAGCAGCCACTTGGCGAGGTCGGCCATCGCGCGAGGCTCGCCGGCGTCGGCGGCTTGGCGCATCGCAGCCATCGCTTCGGTGCGATGGCCGTCCTCGTCGAGCATCAGCGCTTCGTGCAGCACGAGCCGCGGCGCGTGCGAGTGCTCGAGCCCGATCGCGACCGCCTCGCGCGCGAGATCGTGACGGCCGGCTTCGTCGAGCGCCTCGAGGTACATCGCCCACGCTCCGCCGTCGGCGGGGCTCGACGCGACGGCGCGTTCCCACAACGCCGTCGGTGCGCGCCAACTCGTCTGCGCGTCGAGCGTGCGCAGCGCGGCCGCGATCGCGATCGCGGCGACCAGCGCGTATCGCACGCGCGGGTTTGCAATCGCCGAGATTCCGGCCGCGGCGGCGAGGCAGAGCCCCAGCGTCGGGATCAACAAGTATCGATCGGCGACGAAGATCATCTGCAGCGGCAAGATCAAGTGGCTGACCGGTAGCCAGCCGAACGTCCACAGCGCGGCTCCGGCGCGAACGTTCGCGGGCGTGCGCCGCCAGGCGAGCGCGCCGATCAGCGCGGCGAGCCCGATCGCGCCGAGGACGAGATCGACGACGCTCGGGCCGTCGATCGAGATCGGATATGCGACCGAATTCGGGATCACCATCGCCGCGAGGCGGAGATAGAACCCGTGCACGCCGACCACCATCGCGGCGCGCGATGCCGGCAGCGCCGCGGCGGTGCCGCCGACGACCGACCAGCGCACGGCGAGGATCAGCACGGGCACGTAGGCGGCGCCGGTCGCGACCGCGATCGCGCCGAGACCGGTCAGGCTGCGTCGCCACGACACGCGCAGCGCGGGCAGGGCGAGCTCGAGCCCGACGAGCGCTGCGACGGCGAACGCCGCGGTTGCCTTGCTCCACACGGCGAGCACGCCGCACGTGACCGCGAGCACCAAGAACCGCGCGGATCGCCCGCCGCGATATTTCGCGTAGGCGAGCGCGCACGCGCCGGCGAACATCATGCCGAGCAGGCCTTTGCGCTCGGAGAGCCACGCGACCGATTCGGCGTGGCTTGGATGCAGCGCCCATAACAAGAGCGCGAGCGCGGCGACGCGGCGATCGACGCCGAACGCGACGAGCGCCGCGAACCACAACACGATCGACAGCTCGTAGATCACGAGGTTCGTGAGATGGAACCCGCCCCACCAATGCCCCCACAGCGCGAAGTCGGCCATCACGCTGAGATCGCGCACGGGCAGGTATTCGGGCGTGAGCGTGAAGCGCAGCGGCGAGCTGAGATCGAACAGGATGGTGTGCAGCGACGACCACGACGGCGTTTGCAGCACCCAGTTGTCGCGGAGCAGCCAGGTATCGTCGTAGTTGACGATGCCGCGGCCGAGCGTCGACGCGTAGATCGCGGCGACCGCGAGCATCGCGATCACCAGCAGCGGATCGCGGCGGATCAGCTGGCGCATGGCGCTAGCCTACTGCACGTGGCGCGGTAGATTTTGCGGATGGCACCCGTGAAGATTTACACGCGCGAGGCGTGCGGGTTTTGCACCGCCGCAAAGCATTTGCTTGATTCCAAGCACGTGCCCTACGAAGAAATCGACTGTACCGGCGATCAGGCGACGCGGCGCTGGCTTGTCGGCGAGACCGGCCAGTCGACGGTGCCGCAGATCTTCATCGCCGGGAAGTCGGTCGGCGGCTTCACCGATATCCGCGCGCTCGACGATGCGGGCGAGCTCGATCCAATGCTTCAAGCGACGTAGGTGATCTGCCACTCGCGGAGCTCGCCGTCGACCGTGACGTCGACGACCTCGCCGGTGCGCTTGCCGATCACGGCTCGGCCGATCGGCGATGCCGGCGTGACGACCGACAGTACGCCGTCGCCACCGGGTCCGGTCAGCGTGATGCCGGCGCCGGCCGGCGCGAGAAAGAACGTGCGGCCCTCGCCGCGATCTTCGTCCTCGATCTCGACGATCGCGCCCACCGCGACGCGCGAGAGCGTGGCTTCGGGCCGAAACGCCGCAAGTGCGTCTGCCTCGGCCTGCGCCTGACGCGCGCGCTTGGCCTGCGCGCCGCCGACCGTGGTGAGCTGGTGCGCGGCGCGCGCATCCTCGCGTTTCTCGTCGGGGGTGGCGCCTTCGCGCGCTTCCATCGCCGCCGCTTCGTGGGTCGCTCGCGCCGCGCGCGCGGTGGCTTCGAGCTGGTCGCGCAATTGCGCGATGAGATCGACCTTGTTCATGGCCACTAGCGTCGCGGCTCGCTGGAGCAGGAGCAACTTTCGCTCTATGGTCGCGGCATGAAGCTCGCGAACCTGGTTTTCAGCATCGCCGCCCTGCTGCCGCTCGCCGCGCAGGCCGACTCCACGAAGGTCGTCGTCAAGCTCGCCGATGCGAAGGGCGCCGACGTCGGCACCGCGACGCTGACGAGCGCGGCCAAGGGCGTGTCGATCGCGCTCGACGTGCACGGCCTCACGCCGGGCCAGCACGCGATCCACGTCCACCAGACCGCGAAGTGCGACGCGCCCGACTTCAAGTCGGCCGGCGGTCACTTCAATCCCGACAACAAGCAGCACGGCATGAACAACCCGAAGGGCTCGCATGCCGGCGACATGCCGAACTTCACCGCCGACGCGAAGGGCAACGCGAAGACCACCGTGACCGCAACCGGCGTCACGCTCGGCAGCGACGCGCACTCGGTGTTCAGCGGCGGCGGCACGGCGCTCGTCATCCACGCGAAGGCCGACGACATGAAGTCGGATCCGTCGGGCAACGCGGGCGATCGCATCGCCTGCGGCACGATCACGAAATAGCGACGATCTCGAGATCGCCGATTTCATCGCCGACCTGCGCGCCGAGTAGCTTGCGCGCGAGCGGCGACTGCCAGTTGATTCGGCCCTGTTTCGGATCGGCTTCGATCGCGCCGACGATCCGATAGCGCGCGTGGTTCGAGAGCTCGACGGTCGAGCCGAACCGCACGCGATCGCCGGGCGTCGATTCGACGAGCTCTGCCGATCCCAGATGATCCGCGAGCTCTTGCATGCGTACCGGATCACCGCCGGCCGCGAGCTCGGCGCGCAGGGCCTCGGCGCCGTCGGCGGTGACGTAATTCGGTGCTCCGTCGGGAATTTCGACCTTGCGGCGCGTTACAGGCGCGACCGGTGCGGCGTCGTCCTCGCGTGTGAACGCCTTGCTCACGGTGAAAAGCGTATATGATGATCGGGGTGGCGAAGCAGGTGGAGACGTTAGACGCGTCGGTATCGACGCCGGATGCTCGCACCCGCGAGACCGGCGGCATCGCGCGCGGCGACCGCATCGGCAAATATCTGATCGGCGACCGGATCGGTCGCGGCGGCATGGGCGTGGTCTACACCGCGCGCGACGAGCGGTTGGGTCGCGACGTCGCGATCAAGCTCGCGTACCAGAGCGGCATCGGCTCGCTCGGCCGCGCCGAGCGCGAAGCCCAGGCGCTCGCGAAGCTGTCGCATCCCAACGTCGTCACCGTGTTCGAGGTCGGCGAGCACGCCGGCCGCTTGTTCGTCGTGATGGAGTACGTCGCCGGCGGCACGATTCGCACGTGGCTCACCGAGCGCACGCGATCGTGGCGCGACATCGTCGCGATGTATTCGAGCGCCGCCGCCGGCCTCGCCGCGGCGCACGCGGCCGGCATCGTGCACCGCGACTTCAAGCCCGACAACGTGCTGGTCGGCAGCGACGGCCGGCCGCGCGTCGCCGATTTCGGGCTCGCGCTCGCCGCCGGCGCGCGCACGAATGCCGCCGAGCATTCGCAAACGCCGACGATGCTGCCGGACGGCACGGAAGAGACGATCGCGGCGACGCCGCGCTTGACCCAGACCGGTCACGTCGTCGGCACGCCCGCGTACATGGCGCCGGAGCAGCTGCGCGGCGCCGATGCCGACGCCCGCGTCGATCAGTTCGCGCTGTGCGTGGCGATGTGGGAAGCGCTCTACGGCGTGCGCCCGTTCCAGGGCAAATCGTGGGAAGAGCTCGACGCGGCGTTGCGCTTGCCGCCGAAAACCACCGACGCGCGCGTGCCTCGCCACATCGCGGCGGCGTTGCGGCGCGGGTTGTCGCGCGATCCGGCCGCGCGCTGGCCGTCGGTCGACGCGTTGCTGTCGGCGCTGTCGCGCGATCGCCGTCGCGAGCGCATGTTGATCGCCGGCGGCGTCGCCGTGCTCGCGCTCGGCGCGACCGGTGTCACGCTCGTCCAGCGCGGCGGCGATCCGTGTGCGAAAGCGGCGGGCGAGATCGATTCGGTGTGGAATCCGCAACGCGCGGTTGCGATGCAGGCCGGCTTCATCGGCCACGGCGTCGGCGATGCGTGGCCCGGCGTCGCGCACGCGCTCGATCACTACGCCGACGAGTGGGCCGAAGCGGAGCGCGCGACGTGCAAGGCGGCACGCGAACACGCGCAGCCGCCCGAGATGCTCGATACGCGCGGCGCGTGCGTCTATCGCGCGCGCTCGGCGTTCGGCGCGGTGACCGATGCGCTGCTCCACGCCGATCGCGCCGGCGTCGCGACCGCGGCCGATCAGGTGCGGCTGCTGCCGCTCGTCACCGACTGCGGCACCGGCAACTTCCGGCCGTCGTTGCCGAGCGACGCGCATACGCGATTTCGCGTGATCGTGCTCGAGACCGCGTGGCTCGCCGTGCAAGCCGAGATCTACGCGCACGTCGCGCAGCCGAAGTCGGAGCTCGACGCGCTCGATGCCGCTTCGGCCGGCCTCGATCACACGCGGCTCCGCGCGATGGCCGCGACGATCCGCGGGCGCTACGAGCTCGACTCGGGCGATCCGACGGCCGGGCGCGCCGACTTCGATACCGCGATCCAGGAATCGCTCGAGCTCGGCGACGACTCGAACGCCGCGATGCTGATGACCGACATGGCCGACTCGTATCTCGACGCCGGCCAGATCTTCGCGGCGAAGCACTGGACGAAGCTCGCCGAAGGCCTCACGCATCACCTCGACGATCCGCCGGATCTCGGCAGCGTGATCGCCGGCCTGCAGGCCCGCGCGATCGAGCACACGCCCGAGTTGCACGACGCGGCCGCGCTGCGCCGGCGTCAGGTCGAGCTCTCTCGCAAAGCGTGGCACGACCCGATCGACGCCGTGATCGATCAGGAGAACCTCGCGTTTGCCGCGCGCGACGACGACGATCCGGTCGCGATGCAGCGCGAGGTCGACAAGGGCATCGCGCTGATCGAAGCGAACCTCGGCATCGATCACCCGATGATGATCCGGTTCGAGTCGTTTCGCACGATGGCCGCGATGCGCGAGGGCAAGCTCGACGACGGCGAGCGCTATGCGCGCCACGCGATCGCGCTCGCCGAGCGCTGGTACGGCGGCGATAGCGTCGATGCGGTCAACGCGCTCGAGAACCTCGGCGCGATCCTGCAACGCCGCGGCGACATCGACGGCATGATGAAGGCGACGCAGCGCGCGCTCGCCGCTGCGATCAAGCGCGATCCCGACGGTGAAGACGTCGGCCACCTCGAAGGCAACGTCGGCATCGCGTACGCGTCGATGGGCGATTTCGCGACCGCAGCGCCGCACCTCGCGCGCGCGACCGCGG
>DASXEF010000950.1:0-2397 GCA_036490255.1 Kofleriaceae bacterium | reverse complement strand
GAGCGAGTTCACGATGATCGAGTGGTACCGGCCGTTCGCCGGCATCGCCGCGATCGCGCGCGACACCGAAGAGCTCGTCCACGCCGTCTGTGGTGACGTCGCGCACGTCGGCGATCGTGAAGTTGATGTGAAGCCGCCGTGGCGCCGGATCTCGGTGCGCGACGCGATGCGCACGTGGGCGGGCGTCGAGCTTCGCGGCGACGAGCCGGCCGAGCAGCTCGCGGCCGCGATCGCGCGCGCCGGGATCGCGATCGCTCCGGAGCTCGCGTGGGACGATGCGTTCTTCACCGCGTGGCTCGCGCGCGTCGAGCCCGCGATCGCCGCGCTCGATCACGCGATCTTCGTCGAGGATTGGCCGGCGCCGTTGGCCGCGCTCGCGCGGCGCAAGCCCGACGATCCTGCGATCGCGCTGCGCTTCGAGGCGTACATCGGCGGCATCGAGCTCGCGAACGCGTTCGACGAGCTGGTCGATCCAGACGAGCAACGCGTGCGCTTTGTCACCGAACAGCAGACGCGCGCCTCGCGCGACCGGCCGGTCTATCCGCTCGACGAACGACTGCTCGCCGCGCTCGCCGAGGGCTTGCCGCCGAGCGCCGGCATCGCGCTCGGGTTCGATCGCCTCGTGATGCTCGCGACCGGTGTGGCAACGATCGGCGACGTTCAGACTTTCGCGCAGCACGAGCGCTGACTCGTGTAGCCTCGATCGAAATCATGCGCTTTGCCCTCGTGTTTGCCGCCCTCGCGCTGCCGGCCGTTGCATCCGCGCAGCCGGGTCCCGATTCGCAGCCACCCGCGCCGCAGCAACCGCCCGGACCAGGTCCGTACGCGCCGCCGCCCGGCCAGTACGCGCCGCCGGGTTACGGACCGCCCGCGCCGTACGCGTATCAACCGTCGCCCGACGAGCAAGAGCTGCTCGCCGAGGGCTACATCGATCCGATGCGCACGGCCGTCGGCGGTGGCGCCGCGTTCTTGATCGGCTTCGGCGTCGGCCAGGGCATCGAAGGGCGCTGGCACGAGACCGGCTGGATCTTCACGCTCGGTGAGACCGCAGCGTTCGCGGCCGTGATCGGCGGCGCGATCGGCATCGCGAACTGCGACATCGATTTCGATACCAAGTGCGCCAGCGGCGACAACGCGTCGGCGGCGTGGCTCGTCGGCGGCCTCATCGCGTACACGGGCCTGCACATCTGGGAGATCGTCGACGCGTTCATCGGCCCGAGCTACCACAACGATCGCGTTCACGAGCTGCGTCGTCGCTACGGCTATCGCGACTACGCGACGCGCATCGTGCCGTACGTGACGCGCCCGCAATCGTCGGAAGGCGGCATGACCGCCGGCCTGTCGCTGCGGTTCTGAGCATATGCTCGCGCCGTGATCCGCGCGCTCGTCGCGATTTGCATGGCCGCGACGGTCGGCCGCGCCGATCCGGCGCGCTTGCACGTCGCCGTTCGCTGCGCGCACGAGCTCGCGACCCCCGATGACGACTTGCAGCTTCGCGTCGACGGCGTGCCGCAGCTCGGCACGACCGAGCACGTGCAAGCCGCGCCGCGCGATCCGAGCTCGGCGTTCTATTACACCGACGATGTCGCCGGCGGCACGTTCACGCTCGCGCCCGGCCATCACCGATTGCAGATCGCGACGCCCGATTGCGCGCCGATCGAACGCGACGTCCTGATCTCGCCCGGCGGCTCGACGACGATCAGCGGCCGGCTCGCGGTCACGAACCCGCGCTTGCTCGGCACCGTCGGCGCGCCGGATCACCTCGGCGTCATCGCCGGGTTCTTCTACGCGGCGGCGCCGGCGACGTCGGGCACCGACGCCGACAAGGAATCGAGCTGGACCGCGAGCTCGGCGCGACCGATCGGCGGCTGGCTCGGGCTGACGTTCGAGCGGCGCTATCTCGCGGCGGCGTTCGATTGGGACATCGGCGCCACCGATGTCTCCGGCGTGACCACGAACATCGATCCGCAGCGCGCCGCGGAATCGATCGCGTACACCCAACGCGGTTGGTACATGCGCTGGGCCGGCCGCGTCGGCGCGCGGCTGCCGCTTCACGACGTCGCGCTCGCCGCCGGAACCGGGCTCGGCCTCGAGCTCGGCATGCCCGAGGCGGCGCAGCTCGAGATGCCGACGATGGAGGATCTCGGCGCGCGCGAATCCTGGCGCGGCTTCTTCGTGCCGGTGTGGGGATCGGTGACGTACAAGCCGGTCTGCGACTTCGGCTTCGTCGCGCTCGCGAGCTACGACGTACATCCGTTCGCGATCGGCAGCGACGCGGTGTCGTTCGCCATCGGCGCGACGTATCAGCCGTCGAGCGCATGCTCGCAGCCCGCGGCCGTGACCGTGACGCAGCAGTAGTATGCTCGCACGCGATGCAGCTGGTGAAAGGGAAGGGCG
>DASXEF010000893.1:0-8735 GCA_036490255.1 Kofleriaceae bacterium | reverse complement strand
AGCAGGTCCCGGCGACCGCGGATCTCCGCGCGGTCAGCACGCAGGACGACGGACCGGTGTTCGTCGTCGGCAACAGCGGCACGTTCCTCGAGTCCGATGATACCGGCGCGACGTGGCGCAACCTCGGCGACGGCGCCGCCGCGTTCCGCTCGATCGCGGCCGCACAAGACGGCGGCACCGTGCTCGCCATCTCCGACGACGGCGGCGTGTGGAGCTACGACGGCGCGGCGATCACCCGCACCGCGACGCTGAACGGCGCGCGCGCGGTCGCGCTGTCGCCCGACGGCATGCTCGCGCTCGTCGTCGGCACCAACGCGATGTGGAGCTCGTCGGATGCCGGCGTTACGTGGGCGCCGCTGACCGTCGGCCAGACCGTCGCGTTCGACGATGTCCGGCTCGATCAAGACGGCAACGGCGTCGCGGTCGGCACCGGTGGCGCGGTCGCGCTCGTCCAGCCCAACGGCGAGGTCGTGATGAATCACGCCGGCACCGCCGACCTTCACACCGTGCACATCGGCGGCTGGGGCTCGGTCGGCGAACAAGGCTACACCGCCGGCGAAGGTGGCCAGGTCTACACGAGCATCGACGGTGGCTGGACCTGGCAGCTCGGTCCGAACGTCGGCCAGACGCTGTACGGCGTCGACTCGATCGGCGACGGCCACCGCTAACCTAGCTGTTGGTCGGAGCCGGCGTCGCGCCGGCGCGCTTGACGATCTCGTCCATCAGGCGCTTCTGGACCGCTTTGATGTCGTCGAGCAGGCCGCCCGACGACGCGTAGACGCCGGCGCCGCTGACCGACAAGCGCAGCCGGCCCTCCGGCGAGACCATGACGATGACCGTCGTGTTCGTGAGCGACCCGATCTCGACGTCGTCGCGCTGCTTGGCGCTGATGTAACAGGCGGTCGAGTCGAGCACTTGGGGCACGTAGCCCTCGTCGAGCAGCACGTCGATCGCGCGTTGCCAGACCACGGTTCGTTGATCCGTCGCGACCTGCGCGTTGAGCGGTGTGAGATCGCCCGGCCGCATGTATTGGGTACAGCCCGCGAGCAAGACCGATGCGAAGAGGAGCTTGGTGAGCGTCATCTCCACCGATGTGGCCATCGCGTCTTGCGGGCGCATTGCGCGTTCGTGTCGAACTACGTCGGGATCACCCACGTGAGGCCGAGGCGAAGCTCGCCGCTCGTGCCGGTGTTGTCGATGTCGTCGTGAATCACGCGAACGGCGGCGTCGAACACGACGTGTGGTCGATACCGCCAGATCGCGCCGACCAGGCCCGACACGAGATTTGCACCACGCTCGGTCTCGACGTACGCCTCGGCGACCGGACGCACGCGCCAATCGCCGGGGCCTTCGACGATCGCGCCGATCGTCGTCGACCAGGCGCGATCGCGCGTCCACTCGACCATCGCGTTGACGTGAATCGTAAAATGCGACCAGCGCTGCGAGACGATCAGCGTCGCGTCGCCGCCGATCTCGTCGTGCAGGCTCGGCAGCGTCGGAAACAACGGGCCGAGCTCGAGCGCGACGCTGGGTCCGCGGCCGTCTTGCAGCGAGCCGTCGCGCAGCACGTGCTTGACCTGCAGATCCGTCAGCACGACCGAGCTACCCGGATCGCCGAGCGGGATGCCGGCGTCGTAATCGAAGACGAGCTCCCAGCCGTCGGAGAAGCCGTAGTTGAACACCCCGCCCGGCCCGTACGTGGTGTGGTCGTCGCCGCGCGTGAGCTTGATCGGTCCGAGCTCGAGCTCGATCGTATTGACCTCGGCGGTGTCGGCGTCGGTCTGATCGAACGGCCGATACGCGTGCGCGGCGTGCGACCAGGCGAGCATTCCGCCAACTGCGACGGCCGCGCGTTTCACGACGCTATTATCGTGAACCGCCGCGCGCCAACGCAGGTGAAGGCGAGATAAAGGTCCGCGAACTTAACGTTAGTTCGCGCAGCTCGCGAGGTCGCCGAGCGCGCTGACCGGCGCGGTGACGCGCGCGATGACGGTCAATCCGACCTGCGCCACGTCGGCATCGTCCGCGAGCTTGGCGACGGCGGCCTTGCACGCGTCCGGGATGTTGTCGCCGTGGAGCGCCGCGCGCGCGGCCTCGAGCACGGTCGTGGCCTCGGCGACGTCGCGTGCTTCGACATGCGCCTCGATCACGACGTGATCGGCGTCGCGCCACGTCGCCCACAACGCGCCGGACTTGATCCGCGTGGCGATCGGAGTCGCATGGGGTGCGAAGCCGATCGCGACGATCGACTCGGCGGGGGATCGCGCGAGCTCGCGGCGAAGCTCCGGCGGCAATGCGCCGGCCGCCGGCTCCACTTTCGTGCGCCAACCGTCGGTCGCTTGGATCTCAAGATCGTCGGTGTTCGGCACGACCGCGAGCGGCTCGAGCGGAATCCACTTGTGCAACAGCTTCGCCGCTTGGTCGAACGTCGGGCGATCGAACGTCGCGCGACCGACGCCGAACGCTTGATGGCCGCCGTAGGCGATCACGCTGTCGCGTGCGTTCTTCGGGTCGTGCCAGATGATCGCGGCCTCGGCGTCGCTGGGCACGCGACGAAGCAGCGACTCCTGATCCGGAAAATCGCGCGCCGAGCCGCCGCCGCCGCCGATCGTACCGATGCCGGGCTTCGGCGTCGGGATGAACCACGTGCCGTGCCGGAACGCCGCCCGCACCACCTCGATGCGCGACGCGTAGATCATCGGGCCGATCACGACGAGCGCGACGATGCCGAACCGCATCCAATAGCGATCGGCGCCGGTGAGCGACGATTTCGTCGGCTTCTTTGCCTCGGCGCGTTTCGCCGTGCGATGGCGCTCGGCCCACGCGTGCCACGCGACCGGCAACACCGGGAACGCGAGCCCGCCGACGATGCCGGCGAGGATCTTCGAGTAGCCCTTGTCGACGATGTACGCCGACGCGACGAGGAATGCGGCGGCGCCGAGCACCACGAGCAAGACGCCGAAAATCAGGCGATGGCGGACGTTGCTCACATCTGGGATCGTAGCAGCTGGCTACGGCAGCGCCATGCCGTACAGGTCGTGCATCGCCGCGGTGCCGAGGCCCAACTTGTCGATGTCGGCGCGAACTTTTGCCATGTCGCCGACGACGCTGATCACGAGCTTGCCCGACGGAATCGCCGATTTTGCGACGGCTTTGACCTCGACGCCCGTGACCTTGCGGACGTGATCGGCATAGTGCGTGTACCAATCGTCGGGCAAACCGTGCAGCGAGAGGTCCGCGAACGACGCCGCCGTGCCGGCATTGGTCTCGAACTGAGCCGGCAGCGCGCGGATGAGGTTTTGTTTCGCCTTGTCGAGCTCGGCCGCGGGCATGTCGGTCGCACCGATATCGTCGACGATCTTGAGCGCCTCGGAGATCCCGTGCGCGGTCTCGGCGGCGACGATCGCGGTCGAGATCGAGAACGGGCCGGGTTGCGCGCGCCAGTCCATGCCGGCGCCGATGCCGTACGTGATGCCGAGCTGCTCGCGGAGGCGCTGGTTGAGCCGGCTCGTGAAGCCGCCGCCGAGCGCGTTCGCCATGACCTCGAACGCGTAGTAGCGCGGGTCCTTGCGGTCGAGCCCGATCAGGCCGATGCGGACGTCGGATTGCGGCGCGTTCGGCCGATCGACGAGGTGCAAGCGCCGCGCGACCTTCAACGGCGACGCCGCGACCTTCACGACCTTCGCGCCGGGTGCTTTCCAGCTGCCGAGCGCGCTGCCGAGCTTCGCGACGAGCTTCTGCGTGTCGACATCGCCGGCGACGACGAGCGTCATCGTCGCGGGGTTCCACCGCGTCGCGTAGAAGCTCTGTAGATCGGCGAGCGTGATCGACTTGAACGACTCGCGCATGCCCGAGCTCGGGTGGCCGTACGGCGAGTCGATGCCGAACAGCGTCGCGACGAGCATGATGCCGGCGACCTCGCGCGGGCGATCGCGGCGGAGCTCGAGCGCGGTCGCGCGATCGCCGGCAACGCGGTCGAAGTCGGCTTGCGTGAATGCCGGCTGGCTGACGATCTTCGCGACGAGGTCGATCGTCGGATCGAGCGTCGCGGTCAGCGCCGACACCGAGAGCCGCGCCGCATCGAACGTCACGCCGAGCGTGACCTCGGCGCCGAGCCGATCTTCTTCTTCGGCGATCTGGATCGCGGTCAGGCCACCGGCGCCTTCATCGAGCATGTCGGCGGTGAACGCCGCGATGCCGGGCTTCGCTTTCGGATCGTAGGCGGCGCCCGCGCCGGGCGCGACGAGCGCCATCGACACGATCGGCAGCTTGTGGTTCTCGACCACGAGCACGGTCATGCCGTTCGCGAGCTTCACGCGCTTCGCGACCGGCGGCGCGAACGCCGGCTCCGTGGTCGGCTTCGGCGGCGTGGTCCAATCGGCGATGCCGGATTGATCATACGGACCCGCGGACGCGGCGGTCGCCAAAACGGCGACGACGAAGAGCGAGCGCATCACTTCGGCTCCTCCGCCGGCTTCTTGCCCGGGTTGATCGTGAGCACGATGCGCGCGCTCGGCGTCATGTACTTCGCGGTCGACTGCGTGACCTGCTGCGGCGTCACCGCGCGATAGCGCGCAAGGTCCTTCGCGAAGTAGTCGGGATCGTGCGCGAGCACGGCGTAGTTCGCGAGCTGGATCGCGCGCGACAGCACGCGCTCGAGCCCGTCGAGGAACTGCGCTTCGTGCGAGTTGACCGCGCGCTCGAGCTCGGCGGCATCCGGCGGTGTTGCCGCGAGCTTCGCGACCTCTTCATTGATCTCGCGGCACAGCCGCTTCGGATCGGTGCCCGGTTTCGCCGTCACGACGACGCGCATCTCGCCACCGATCTCGCGGGTCTCGTCGCCGGCGCTGACGCTCTGCGCGATCTTCTCGTCGTACACGAGCCGCTTGTAGAGCCGGCTCGATTTGCCGTCGCCGAGGATCGTCGCGGCCATGTCGAGCGGCGCTTCGTCGGGCGAATACGCGCTCGGGCCGCGGAACGCGACGTAGATGCGCGGCACCTGGACGTCATCGGCGGTCTCGATCGTGATCTGCTTTTGTTGCGGCGGTGGCGGCGCGTACGTCGGGCGAGCCGGCGTGGCCGCGCGCGGGATCCACGCGAAGTACTTGGTGACGAGCTGCTTGACCTGCTCCGGCTTGACGTCGCCGGCGATCACCATCGTGATGTTGTTCGGCACGTAGTACTTCGCGAAGAACGCTTTGACGTCGGGCAGCGACGCAGCCTTGATGTCGTCGGGATAGCCGATCGTCGACCAGTGGTAGCCGAAGTCGCGCGGCCACAGCGCGGTGTCGAGATAGAGCGACGCCATGCCGTACGGCTGGTTCTCGTAGCTCTGGCGCCGCTCGTTGAGCACGACGTCGCGCTGGTTATCGAGCTTCTTCTGATCGAGCGTGTCGGTGAGGCCGGCGAGCCGATCGGCTTCGCCCCACAACACCTGCTCCAAGAAGTTCGAGCCCGCGACGTTCTGATAAACGGTCTCGTCGGTCGACGTGAACGCGTTCGACCAGCCGCCGGCCGATTCGAGCAGCTTGTCCATCAGGCCGTCGGGGATGTGCGCCGAGCCCTTGAACATCAGGTGCTCGAACAAGTGCGCGAACCCGGTGCGGTGCGCGACTTCGTCTTTGGATCCGACGCGAACCCACATCACCTCGTAAACGGTCGGCGCCTTGTGATCCTCGATCACGAACACCTTCATGCCGTTCGGCAGCTCGAAGCTCGTGAAGTCGATTTTTGGCGCGTCGGCCAATGCCGGTGGACCCAGCGCTGCGATGGCTAGAATCGCGAGAATCAGCCGTTTCATGGCCGCGTCATATCACGCGGCTTGCGTATCCGGGTCGTACCGACTAGGGTGCGCCGCTCTGACGTTTTCGACTGCACATCCCGCGCTTGCACGCGCCCTCGCCGCACGTTCCTACGCCGAGCCGACCGCGGTGCAAGCCGCCGTGCTTGCCGAGAACGCGACCGATCGCGACCTGCTCGTTTCGGCGCAAACCGGCTCGGGCAAGACCGTCGCGTTCGGCCTCGCGATCGCGCCGCGCTTGCTCGGCGATGCCGAGCGCGTCGGTGCGCCCGGTGCACCGCGCGTGCTGATCGTCGCGCCGACGCGCGAGCTCGCGCTGCAAGTCCAACGCGAGCTGCAGTGGCTCTACGCCGAGACCGGCGCCCGCATCGTGACGTGCGTCGGCGGCATGGATCCGCGCCGCGAGCAGCAGAACCTGTCGCGCGGCGTGCACGTCGTCGTCGGCACGCCGGGCCGGCTCTGCGATCACCTCGACCGCGGCGCGCTCGTGCTCACGCGCATCGAATGCGTCGTGCTCGACGAAGCCGACGAGATGCTCGACATGGGCTTCCGCGAGGACCTCGAGCGGTTGCTCGACGCGATGCCGGCCGAGCGCCGCACGTTGATGTTCTCGGCGACGATCCCCAAGCCGATCGCGACGCTCGCGAAGCGCTATCAAAAGGATGCGCTACGCATCGCGACGGTCGCCGAGACCGATCGCCATCGCGACATCGAATACGAGGCGATCCCGATCGCGCCGCGCGAACGCGACCTCGCCGTCGTCAACTTGCTGCGCTTTCACGACGCGACCGGCGCGCTCGTGTTTTGTGCGACGCGCGACGGCGTCACGCATCTCACCGCGAACCTCGCCGAGCGTGGGTTCAGCGTCGTCGGACTTTCGGGCGAGCTCAGCCAGCGCGAGCGCAACACGGCGCTGCAAGCGCTGCGCGACGGCCGCGCCCGCGTGTGCGTCGCGACCGATGTCGCCGCGCGCGGCTTGGACCTGCCCGACCTCGGGCTCGTGATCCACGCCGATCCGCCGCAGAACCCGCAAGTGCTCGTGCATCGCAGCGGTCGCACCGGCCGCGCAGGCAAGCACGGCCTCGCGATCTTGCTCGTCGTCGATCCGGCCCGGCGCTACGCCGAGCGCATGTTCGCAGCGGCGCACGTCAAGGTCACGTGGAAGCTCGCGCCGTCGAGCGACGACATCCGGCTGCGCGATCGCGAGCAGCTCGCCTCCGAGATCAAGGCGCTGGCCGGCGAGACCGCCGACGACGACAAAGCGATCGCGCGTGCATTGCTCGCCGACGTGTCGCCCGAAGATCTCGTCGCCGCGCTCGTGCGCGTGCGTCGCGAGCAACGGCCGTCGCCCGAAGAGCTCACCGTGCCCGCGTCGATGCGGCCGCGCGCGCCCGAGCCACCGCCGCGCAAAACCGAGCCGCGTCGCGACGTCCGCGAGCAGCGCGAGCAGCGCCCGGCGCGCGCCAACGCGCCGCAAGAGCGCGGCGGCGTGTGGTTCACGATCAACGTCGGCCGCTCGAAGAACGCGGATCCGAAGTGGCTCGTGCCGCTGTTGTGCCGGCGCGGCGACATCACGAAGCGCGCGATCGGCAAGATCGAGATCCTCGCGCGCGAGACGCGCGTCGAGATCGCGCCCGATGCGGCCGAGCATTTCGCGACCGCGGTCCGCAAACCGGACGTCAAAGACAAGAACATTCACATCGAGCGGCTCGACGTCTAGTCGTGTCGATTCGTCGGCTCGCGATCGCGTGGCGGCCGTTCGGGATCGAGAACCACTGCGCGAAGGGCGCGAGCGAGGCGAAGCTCGCGCGGCTGCAGAAGCTCGGCGCGATCCCGCGCGAGCTATTCGCGTTGCTCGCATGGCACGACGGCAGTCGCGACCGCGGCATCGACGGCTACTACCGCCTGCTGTCGTGCGCCGAAATCGCGCGGTTCAAGAAGCAGATGGATGCGCTCGTTCCGGACTTCGAGGACGCGTGGATGCCCGGCGAGTGGTGGAACCTCGAGTGGATTCCGTTTCTCGAGTTCGAAGGCGACTTGATCTGCGTCGACGGTAACGGCCGCGTGACGAGCTATCGCGCCTACCGCGACGCGCGGCCGGTGCTCGCGCCGTCGTTTCGAGCGTGGCTCGCCGCACTCGTCGAGCGTTGGCAACAGGTGCCCGAGGGCTCCGACGAATTCGCGCAAGTCGCGTTTCTCGACAAGCACGCGCCGAAGGGCACGAAGCGCGTCGCGCGTCGCCGACCGTAGCGTATCGTCGCCGCATGGACTACGAGCTCGTCGCCACGGCGCCGCCGATCGGCGACTACATCGCATTGCGTGCGAATTCCGGGCTCACGCCGATCACCGAGCCGCAAGCGCGCGGCGCGATCGCGAATAGCTGGGCGTGGTGCCACGTGCGCGACGAGTCGGGCCGCGCCGTAGCGATGGGCCGCGTGCTCGGCGATGGCGGTTGGTACTTTCACGTCGCCGACATGGCGACCGAGCCGGCGCATCAACGCCGCGGACTGGGTCGCCGCGTGCTCGATCATCTGATCGCGCGCATTCACGAGGTCGCGCCGCCGGGCGCGTTCATCTCGCTGCTCGCCGATCCGCCCGGGCTCGCGCTGTATCGCGCGGCCGGCTTCGTCGCGACGCCGGAGCTCGGCATGGAGCTACCCCGGCGGAATCTTCGATAGCTCTTCCCACCGCGCGTAGAGCTCGGTGACCGCGACGCGCGCGCCGTCGAGCTCGGCGATCATCGCCGGCACTTCGGCGGGGCGATCCTTGAACACCGCCGGATCTTGTAGCGCCGCTTCGAGCCGTACGACGCGCGCCTCGGCCGCTTCGATCGCCGCTTCCATGCCGGCGAGCTCCGCGCGCTCCTTGAACGTGAGCTTGCGCGGCGCGGCGAGCTTGACGCGTTCGACTTTCGGCTTCGCGGCCGTCGCTTCGG
>DASXEF010000885.1:0-4508 GCA_036490255.1 Kofleriaceae bacterium | reverse complement strand
TCCCTTGCGCCGCCAGGTGGCCGGCGAACGGCATCACGAGCTCCGAAGGAATCGGGATCAGCGTGCTCTCCAACACGATCAGCGCGAACAGGCCGGGATAGCCGACGGTTTCGACGATGTGCGTGACCCAAGTCGCGAAGTGTTCGAGCATCAGGGAGCCTGCGGTACGAGAAACGAAAAATAGCGTTCCGGGAAGTCGTTGAACGCCATCGCAGCTCCGCACTCCGGGCAGGTCATCGCCGGAGGGTTCAGCTGGGCGAGCGCCGCGCCGTTGGCGTCGACATCGATCAGCATCGACTCCTCGCGGCCGCAACCGTCGCAGGCGTACGGCCCGTAGAACGAGCGCGTGTGTGCGCGCGTCGCGACGATCATGTTGAGCTGGTGGATCACCGGCTCGGAGACGCGACGGAGCTCGACGGTGATCCCGCGCTGCGTCGCGGCGGCGAGCATGCGGATCCAATCGCGCACGCCGAGCGAGTTGATGAACGTGACGGCCGCGAGATCGAGCACGAGCGCGTTACCGGTGGCGCGGCCGAGCAGCTTGTCGAGCTCGGACGATTCGTCGATCGAGCCCGCCAGGACGAGCTCGCCGTTGCCCGGCGTGACAGTCATGCGGCCGTGTGCAGTCACGTTTTCTCCACGAACACGTTGTACGACGAAGCTGGCGGTTGCTCGGACGGAGGGTAGCGGACATCCACGAGGGCGATGACCTCGGTCCTACGGCCGGGTGCGAGATTGAATACCAGGTGATCGCACGAGCGGTAAGCCATCGCGACCCCCAATCCGGCGCCGCCGCCGACTTCGCGGACGGCCTGCTTGCCGAGGGCGGCCAGCGCAGTATCGCGATCGAGGCTGCCGAAGAAGTCGTTGACCTCGACGGCGACGTAGCGGGCGTCACACCCCCAGCGCACCTGGACGCGACGGCGGCCGGCCAGCTCGAGCTCGGCGTCGCGCGCACTGTCGGCGAGGTAGTGCGCGCCGGTATCGTCGACGGGCGCGTTGTGGATCGCGTTCGAGATCAGCTCGTCGGCGACGAGCCGGATCATGCGCGCGGTGCGAGCGCTCTGGCCGCGACGTATCAGCTCGGCCTCGAGCTCGGCGACGATATCCATCCGTTGGCTGGCGCGCTCGAGCGTGGTCTCGTGCAGCCGCGTGCCCCACAACAAGTACTTCTCGACGCCGAACAGATCACCCAGCATCAGCTTGTGCGCGGTGATCGTGAGCTCCTCGGCGAGCACCGGCATCGCGTGCACGAGCAGGTTCGTCACGGCGCCCAAGCCGAGGATCTGCGGCACGCGGTCGGCAACCGGCGGCCCGTGCAGCGTCATGCACGCCTCGGCACCGTGAACACGCGCGCGGTCGAAGAACTCGGCGTAGCTCGGATCGAACGCCGCATCGGTGACCACCAGGCGCGGGCGCAGCGAATCGAGCATCTCGGTGGCTTGCGCGATCGTATCGGCGAGCTCGACGCGATAGCCGGTCACGCCCAGGATGCGATGCACGAGGCGCTGCGTCTTGCGATCGGGATGGACGATGAGGATCGACGTAGCGACCACGGTAACATCAGGCCCTCGTCGCTGACTGAATTTTGCGTAGGCGTAGGCGTGAGCGAGATCGAGAGACTCGGATCTCGCGGCACAACCCGCGCCAAGGAACCGACGCTCAGATCCCGCGGCCACCTCGGCGATTTCGCAGCACGAGCAACAGGCAGAACACGGCCGCCATCGCCGCGGACGCGAACAGGATGCCGAACACCGGGCCGAGCCCGGCGGTCTTCTCGTCGTAAACGCGGGGCACGATCACCTCTTGGACGATCGGGCCGATGCTGCCGAACCCGGAGATCACCGCGGCGGCAAACGTCGCGGCGCGGCGGCTGCCGATGTCCATCGCGCCCGCGCCGGTGAGCAGTGAATCGGGTCCGTAGAGAAAGAAGCCGACCGCGCCGAGCAGCGCGATGAACACGGTCACGCTCGAGCCGCCGAACATCACGAGCAACCCGGTCGCGCCCATCATGCCGATCATCATCACGAGCGCGATGCCGGCGCGCCGGCTGCTCAAGAAGCGATCCGAGATCCAGCCGGTGACGAACACGCCGGGCACGCCGCAGATATCGAACACCGTCGAGTAGGTGTTCGCTTTTGAATCGTCGAGGCCGTATTTCGCGTGCAAGAAGTACGCGGCCCACGACCAGATCGCGTAGCGCACGAGCTTCGCGAAGAAGTAGAAGCCGCCGACGAGGAGCAGGTTCGTCCACGCGTCGCGCGACAGCCGCAGCGGCCCGGTGTCAAACGCGGTCGCGTTCTCTTCGGGATCGTCGATCGGCGGCAGGCCGAGATCTTCGGGCCGATTGCGCTGCAGGAAATAGAACTGCGCCCACACGACGACCAGCACGATCGCGCCGACGTAGAAGCACCACGGCCACGCCGCGATGCCGAGCACCCAGCCCATCACGAGGCCGCTCGCGATCGCGCCGACGGTGAAGTTGGTCGACCACACGCCCATGACGCGGCCGCGTTCGTGCTTGGCGAACCAGCTCGCCATCGTGCCGACGTTGCCCGACCAGCCGGTCGCCTGGGCGAGGCCGTTCACCGCGATGAGGCCGCCCATCACCCACGGCGACAGCGCGATGCCCATCGCCGCGGTCACGCCGATCGACAGCGCCATGCCGATCAGCACGTTGTTGCGCGGGCCGAGTCGGGGCCCGAGCCGAGATGCGAGGAACTGGCCGATCGCGTACGCGATCAAATACGCGGCGTAGATGTTGCCGAGCGTCGCCGCGCTCCAATGATTTTGCTCGCCGATCGCGTGCTTCGCCGACGAGAACGGCTTGCGACAAAAATAGAACCCGACGTACGACAGCCACGTCGCGATGAAGACTCTGGTTCGCCACGCGCGCTGCTCGCGCGTCGGCGTCACGCGCGCGTCCTCGTCCGTTCGTATGCGGTGCCCAGCGACTCGGCGAGCTCTGCGAGCTCGGTGGCGGCGGCGCGATCGCCCGCACCGCGTTGCGGATCGCCGGTCGCGATCACGGCGACGACTTGCTGCGCGACGAGCACCGGCGCGGCGCTGATCGTCGACGGTGCGCCAAGCAACCGCGCGAGCTGATCTTGCGCGGCACCTTCGGGCGCGAGTGTCGACGGTTGTTTGCTCGAGACCGCGCGCTGGATCGTCGACGGCAACGACAGGGCGATCGCGACGCGCGTGATCTCGCCGGCGACCATCGCGTTGTGCGCGCGATAGCCGAGCGCGGTCGACGCGCGCACCGCAAAGATCACGGCGCTCTGCCAGCGCCCGGCCAAGAACGACATCGCGACCGATGTTGCGGCCTCGCGCGAGATCGCGGCTTCGAGTGCGTGCCGCGTCGACACGAGCGAGACCGGCGGCGGTAGCGTCGATCCCGACGAGCGATTGCTCGGCAGCACGAACATGCCGCTCTGGGTCGGATCTTTCGAGACCCGCGAGTCGTCGAGATCGGAGAGCGCGAGCCGCACGCTGTCGGGATCGAGCAGGTCGACGTCGGGCGGCGGCGGCTCGGCCTTCGGCCGATGGACTTCGAGATCGACCGCGGAATCGAGCTCGACCTCGAAATCGTCGCTGCCGGCGCCGTACTGCGCGGCGATCAAGTGCTCGAGCCGCGTCGCCGGTGTGACGACCATCATCACGTCTTCGCCGGTCGCGCGCCGCAGCGCGCCGTGCAGCGCCGCATCGGGATCGCGCACGGCGACGATCAACACGCCACCGCTGGTGCGGCCGATCGGCAACGCGCACGCCGAGCGGCCGAGCTCGGGCGTGATCGCGGTCGCGAGCGAGATGTCGCGGTTGCCGAGGTGCTTCGCGAGCGCGCACGGCACGCCGCGTTGATCCGCGAGGATGCGCGCGCCGTCGTCGAATTCGAGCGCGCCGCGCGAGATCAGGATCGAGCACAGTCGGCGGCCGTCGCGCGACTGCTCTTCGAGCGCGCGATCGATCTCGCCGCGGCGCAACGTGCCGCGCTCCAGCAACATTTCACCGATGCGCACGCGACCGCATCATGGCACGGCTTCGCTCGCGTCAGTGCGGCCCGTACGACTCGATGTACGACGGAATCGTGCCGTTGCCGTCGGCTTGGTAGTAGAAGACTCTGTTGGCGTACGGCGCGCCGACCACCATGTCGAAGTCGCCGAGCGGCGGCGTCTTCGTGTGGAAGTAGCCGACGCCGACTGCGTTCCCGAACCAGCAGATGGTCGTATCCGTGCACGTCGCCGCCGGCATCGCGCGGCTGCCCCACAACTCCATGCCGGTGCCTGCCGCGCTCCTGTAGACGTAGACGTGGCCGGGAGCGCCGACGTTCACGCCGGGCGCGCCGACGACGAGCTCGTCATCGCCGTCGTGATCGAAATCGGCGACGGCCATGGCGGCGCCGAACCCATCGCCCCAGTCGATCGCGGACTGCGGATCGTCGAACTGATCGATGAGCCCGAGCGCGCTGCCCGATGGAGTCGGCTCGAGGATGCCGACGTACGACATCG
>DASXEF010000842.1:0-2260 GCA_036490255.1 Kofleriaceae bacterium | reverse complement strand
CCCACTCCTGCTTGACCGCGTAGTCGTAGACCGGCCGCGTGTCGTCGACCTGCTTGAACTTGATCTCCATCGGCGGCAGCACGCGCGGCCGCTTGTCGCCGAGCAGACCGACGGTGAACTCGCGACCGGCGATGTACTCCTCGACCAGCGCGGGCTGGCGATAGCGCTCGATCAGCTCCTTGACCTTGTCGCGCAGCTCTTCTTCGTTGTCGACGACGCTGGTCGAGCCGATGCCCTTGCTCGAGCCTTCCGCGTTCGGCTTGACGATCATCGGGAACTTCATGTCCGGCGACAGCCGCTCGCGATGCGACTCCATCACGCAGAACTTCGGCGTCAGGATATCGTGCTGGAGCAGCACTTTCTTGCCGAGTGCCTTGTCGAGCGCGATCGCCAGCGTGGCCGAATCCGAGCCGGTGTACGGGATGCCGAGCAGCTCGCACAGCGCCGGCACTTGCGCCTCGCGGTTGCGACCTTCGACGCCTTCCGCGATGTTGAAGATCAAGTCGACATCGGCTTCGGCGAGCACCCGCGGCAAGTCCGGCGTGGCTTCGAGGTGGACGACGATGTGGCCCTGGCGCGCGAGCGCGTTCGCGATCGCGATGATGGTCTCCGGCGGATCCCACTCGGCTTCATCGTCGCCTTCTTTGATGCGCTTCACGTTGTACGTGAAGCCGATGCGAATCGGCTGGACCCTGCGCGCGCGCGGAATGTTGAGCTGGCTCGCGGTCGCCAGGCCCGAGCGCAGCGCGGCCGCGTTCAAGATCGCGCCGATCGACGCCTGATACGTCAGGCCGACCTGCGCGGTCGCCGCGAACAGCGACGAGCTCGGCGCGAGCTGCGGCAGCGCGTTGACTTCGAGCAGATAGATCCGACCCTCCGTCGTGACGCGGAAATCCATCCGGGCCATGTCGCGCAAGCCGATCGCACGCACGACCTCGTGCGAGATCTGGCGCAGCCGTGCGGCGACGTCGCGCGGCAGGTTCGCCGGGCAACGATACTGGACCTTGCCGGGCTCGACGTTCTTGAGCCGGTAGTCGTAGACGTGGAACGGGCGCTCGCCACGCTCGTCGTAGACGAGCTCGACGGGCGTGAGCAGGCCGTCGTCGTGGCCGACGCCGTCGATGAAGCCGACCGCGATCTCGACGCCATCGATGTATTCCTCGACGAGCACGCCGTCGGGATACGCGCGCAGCGCGGTCTTGAGCGCACCCGGTAGATCGCGCGGCTCCTTGATCACCGAGCCGCCGAGCGCGTTGTTGTAGATGCCCTTGCTCGAGCCTTCGTGGTTCGGCTTGACGATCACCGGAAACGCCAACCCGGTGCCGCGCTCGATGATCGACTCGTAGTTGCGGATCGTCACGAGCGTCGCGCGCGCCGTCTCGACGCCTGCGCGCTGGACCAGCAGCTTGGTCATCCACTTATCGAGCGTGATCGCGTTCGTGTAGGCGTCGGAGCCGGTCGCGGGAATGCCGAGCTCCTCGAACAGCGCCGGATAGAGCGCTTCGCGCATACGGCCGCGATCGCCTTCGGCGGTGTTGAAGATGATGTCGGGATCGATCGCTTCGAGCCGGTCGAGCAGGTTCGACGCCGGCCCGGAGACCTCGACCTTCTCGACCTCGTGCCCGGCGGCTTCGATCGCCTGCGCGATCGCATTCACGGACTCGGCGCTGTCGTACTCCGCTTCCTTTTCGGTTTCGCGAACGTCGGTGAGCCGCAGGTTGTAAGTGAATGCGACCTTCATGTTGCGTGTACAGCTCTAGCAAAGCGGTGTGACACGCGATCAGTCAAGCAAAACGATCGCGTGCTCTGCGCATTCGATCGATGCATCATTATGACGATGCGGTCGCAGTTGGTCTTGGTGGTCATGCTCGCTGCCTGTGCTTCGACACAAGCACCGATCGTGCCGCGGGCGCCGAGCGAAGCGCCCGCGCGAGATCTCGCCACGGCGAAACCGACGACGCCGGGCACGAGCGCGAGTGCAGAGCAGGGCGCGAAAGACCCACGTGTGGTCGATCTCGACATCATTCGCATCACGGCATCGCAAACCGGTGTGGGCGGTGGCGGCACGATCGAAGCGCAGGCGATCTCCACCACCGAGCTGTTCGACCAAGCGAACGCGGCCGTGAAAGCGGGCGAGACCGAGCGCGCGATCGGCCTATATCGAAAGCTCGTCGCCGACTTTCCCGATTCGAAGTTCGCGCCGACGTCGCTGTTCGACATCGCGGCGATCTTGGACAAGCGAAGCGATCTCGAGGGGACG
>DASXEF010000831.1:0-3566 GCA_036490255.1 Kofleriaceae bacterium | reverse complement strand
CGGGTCGTACTGCGTGCAGTGATGATCGACCTCGCAGCGACCGGCGACGCCGATGTTGCAATCGCCGTCGGTCGAGCACGCGTAGCCGTCGTCGATGCACGATAGCGACATCGCGAGCAGCGCGAGCGCGAGCGATCGGATCAAAACGACCTCGCGAACGACACGCCGGCGCCGCTCGGCGATGCCTGGACCTCGATCGACGTGACGAGGTGAATGCGCCAGCGCACGAGCGCCGCGCCGATCGCGACGATGCCGACGCCGGCGCTGACCCCGGAGATGATCCGCACGTGCCGCGCGGTCGTGATGCGGCTGTCGTAGTCCGACAACGTGCCGCTTCCGTCGCGCGACAGATGCCGCGCTTCGAGCGCGAGGCCGCCACCCGCGACCAGCGCGAGCCCGCCGAACGCGGCGAGCCCGGTGTCGAAGCCGTCCCATTTCGTGTGCGGCGGCGGTCCCGCCGGCAGCGGCGTCGCGGTCGGCGCGAGCGTCGGCGGCGGACGCGACAGCTCGGCGCGCGCGGCGCCGATCGCTTGTTCGGCGAGCGCGGCTTGCTCGGGAGCCGGCTGCGTCGCCTCGAAGCGCTCGTAGTAATCGAGCGCGGCCTGATAGTGATGCAGGTTGAACTCGAGCTGGCCGAGCGCGAACAACAGCTCCGGTCGCGGGTCGAGCTTGTACGCGGCGGCGATCTCCGCGCGCGCGCCTTCGAAGTCGCCTTTGTCGTGAAGCTCGCGCGCCTTGGCGATGTGATCGTCGGCGGATTCCGGAGCCGATTGACCAGCAGGCGTCGGCTCGTCGCCGTATGCGACGTTGGCCGCGAGCAGCGCGGCGAGCACGACGAGACGGTTCACGGCTTCTTATCGCCCGGCAACAACAGATTGCGATCCCACGCTGCATGGTTTTGTGCCGAGCCGGCGGCGGCCGGCGCGGGAGGCGTCGCGACCTCGGCGGCGACCGGCGGAGCTGGCGCGGGTGTCGACGACGGATGCGGTCGCGGTCGTCGATGCGTCGCGGTCGGCGGCTTCTTCTCGGTGACCGCGGGCGTCGGCGTCGTTGCCGTCGTCGGTGTCGGCGTCGGTGTCGGTGTCGGCGTCGGTGTCGGTGTCGGTGTCGGCGTCGGCGTCGGCGTCGCTATCGGCATCGTCGTCGGCATCGTCGTCGGCGGGGGCGCGGGCGCGACCACCGCGGCCGGGCTCGCCGCACGATGCTTCGTCGCCGACAACACGACCGCGCCGAGCACGCCGAGCAGTGCACCCGCCGCGACGATCCACTTCAGCCCGAAGCTGCTCGCTTGCGGTGTCGCGCGCGCGGGCGGCGCCGGCGCCGAAGGCACCGTGCCTTCTTCTTCGAGCAGCGATCGCTCGTCGGTCGGGCCGAACGTCGGATAGATCAGCTCTTCAGGATCCGGCGTCGCCGCGATCAGCTCGACGAGCGAGCCTTCCGCCATCGGCAGCGCCTGCACGATCGTCGTCGCCGCGATCCACGGTGCGTGCTTCGGGCCGATCTCTTCTTCGAGCGTGCGCGCGAGCCAGCGCGCGCCGAGCACGTGACCTTCCGAAGCCGCGAGGCCCTCGATCGCATCGGCGAGCGCGCGCGCGTTCGTGAAGCGATGGTCGGGCACGTGCGCGATCGCGCTCATGATCAGCTGCTCGAGCGCGGGCGAGATCGACGGATCGACGGAGCGCGGCGGCGGGACCTGGCCCGACAGCACGCGGTGCAGCGACGCGACGTCGTTGTCGGCCCAGAACAATCGCCGCCGCGTGACGAGCTCGTACAAGATCACGCCGACCGAGAAGATGTCGGCGCGGCGATCGAACGCGTGGCCGCGGCATTGCTCGGGCGCCATGTACGTGACGGTGCCGTGCATCGAGCCCGACAGCGTCGCGACCCGCGTCTCTTTCGCGATGCCGAAATCGGCGAGCTTGACGCCGCCGTCGAGCCCGAGCAACACGTTGCCGGGCGAGACGTCGCGATGGACGAGGCCGAGCGGCGCGCCGCGCTCGTCGGTGAGCTCGTGCGCGGCATGCAGCGCGCGAGAAACGTCGACGATGATGCCGAGCGCGACCGCGAGCGGGATCTCCCGCACGGTGCCGGTGGTGTTCTCGCCTTGCATCAACGCGCGCAGCGACGTGCCGTGGATGTACTCGAGCGCCAGATAATCGTAGCCGTCGTGCACGCCGGCATCGAGCACGGCGACCATGTTGGGATGGCGCAGCCGGCCGCCGAGCCGTGCTTCGCGACGCAGCGATTCGGCGACGCCGGCATCGGCGCGCAAGTGCTCGAGTGGCCGCTTGATCACGACGTGGCGTTGAAAGTTGTAGGCGCGATCGATCCGCGCGAGATCGACGCGCGCAGATCCGCCGGCGCCGATCGCGCGCAGGATCAAGTACGGCCCGACGCGATCGCGGGCGTCGGCTTTTGCGAGGCTCACGCGTTCGTGCTCCCGGCAACGTCGCTTCGGTCGGCGACGATCGCGCGCGACTTCGCGAGCTTGACGATGTCGCCGATCGCCTGCTTCGACATGCTCCACTTGCGCGCGTGGGCAAGCTGATCGAGCTCGTCGACGAGCGCGCGCGCGGTCTGGTAGCGCGCATCGGGATCGCGGGCGAGCGCTTTGCGGACGATCGCGGTGAGCTCGGCGGGGTAGCCCGGCCGGCGCTGCGCCGGATCGGCGACCTCGCCGTCCAAGATCTGCTTCATCGCGACCGTGTTCGACTGCGCCGAGTACAGCCGCGTGCGCGTCGTGATCTCGAACAGCAGCACGCCGAGGCTGAACACGTCGGCGCGCCGGTCGACGGGCTCGCCCAAGATCTGTTCGGGCGCCATGTACGGCGCCTTGCCTTTGATCGAGCCCGAAACGGTCTGGTAGCTGCGCGAGCGCGCCTTCGCCACGCCGAAGTCCGCCACTTTCACGTCGCCGTGGATGCCGAGCAGCACGTTGCTTGGAGACACATCGCGATGCACTAAGTTTAGCGGCTGGCCATCTTCTCCCGCGGCATCGTGCGCGGCTTCGAGCCCGGTGCCGATTTCCGCGACGATCGCGACCGCGATGTCGAACCGCGGCGGCGCGCGCAGGTGCCTGAGCAGGGTTCGAAGATCGCAGCCGTCGACGAACTCGGAGACCAGGAACGCGCCGCCGTCGAACAGGTCGAAGTCGAGGATCTGGACGATGTTGCGGTGATGCAGGCCGGCCGCGAGGCGCGCTTCGTCGACGAACATCAGCGCGACGCGCTCGTCGGCGACCAGCTCGGTCCGGATCACCTTGATGACGATCGGCCGCTCGAAGCCGTGCTCGCCCATGACGCGGCCGAGATAGACCTCGCCCATCCCGCCGGTGGCGAGCAGCGCGTCGACCCGATAGCGCCCCAACTGCGAGATCACGACGCGCCGATGATACGACGGCTAGCCGAGTTGCGTGGGGACGGTTGTCTCCGGCGAGAATCTCGTGTTTCGACCGGTTTTGCGTGGCATGGGACGCGCACAACGGCGATTCGGTTCGCGAGGCCCCTGCATTCGCAGGCACCTCGACAAGCGGCGGTCCGACCGGGCCGCCGCTCTATTTTTCGGCG
>DASXEF010000830.1:0-10092 GCA_036490255.1 Kofleriaceae bacterium | reverse complement strand
GCGATCGGGACACCGGCCGGCGGCGTGCGCGGTCGCGGCGGCATCTCGACGCCCGGCGCGGTGATCGGCGACTTCGGGACCGGCACCGTCGGCGGTGTCGGGTTCGGCACCGCTTGCGCCGCGATCGTCTTCGTCACGCGGCCGATCGGCATCGTCATCGGCGTCGGTGTCTGTTCGGAGCCGAACGTATCGTGATGCTCGCCGCGCGCGACCGGTCGCTCGGTCTCGCGGCGGGTGACCGTCGCATAGCCTGCGGTGACGCGACCGCGCGGGCTCGGCGGCACGAGCTTGAGCTCTTCTTCTTCATTCGAGGCCTGCGGGATCGGATATTCCGCCGGCGACGTCTGCGTCGCGGTGGTCTCGAGATCGGCGACGATCGTGGGCTTGCTCGCCTCTTCGGGAATCGTCGTCGAGCCCGACGAGCGCTTGAGGATTCGCTCGAGCGACGTCGCTTGCAACGCGGCACCGTTCGCGACGGCGTCCTCGGGATTCACGTCGGTGCGCGGCGCGCGCGAGAAGAACCGCGAGACCTGATCGCGAACGTACGGAATCTTCGTCGTGCCGCCGACGAGGATCACGTCGTCGATCTTGTCGACGCCGAGGCTCGCGTACGCGAGCGCTTCCTGACAGACCGGAAACGTGCGGTCGATGATGTCGGCGCACTGGCGCACGAACTCGTCGCGCGTGATCTCGATCTGCAAGTCGAGCGGCTTGCCCTTCGGGCCATACGCGATCTCGTCGATGCGCACGACCGCGCGCGAGCGCCGCGACAATTCGATCTTCGTCTGCTCGGCGACCGCGCGGAGCCGCATCATCGCGACCTCGTTCGTGCGCAGGTCGAGCCGGTTCTCGAGCAAGAACTTCTCGACCATGCGATCGACGAGCCGCTCGTCGAGGTCGTCGCCGCCGAGGAACGTGTCGCCGGCGGTGCCGAGCACCTCGTAGACCTGGTTGTCGAGCTTGAGGATCGTGATGTCGAACGTGCCGCCGCCGAAGTCGTAGACCGCGATCACTTCGCGCAAGCTGCGCGTGTTGCCGTACGCGAGCGCGGCCGCAGTCGGCTCGTTGAGCACGCGCACGACGGTGAGGCCGGCGATCGCACCGGCGGTCGCGGTCGCCGAGCGCTGCGCGTCGTTGAAGCTCGCGGGCACGGTGACGACCGCGCGGCTGACCGTCTTGCCGAGCGAGTGCGTCGCGATGTTGCGCGCGTGATCGAGGACGATCGCGGAGATCTCCGGCACCGCGAACTCGCCGCCGCGCGTCGCGACGATCGGCTGCTGGTTCGGGCCCTCCTTGATGATGTAGGGCACGCGCGTCTTCGCGGTCTGGACTTCGGGCGACGCGTAGCTGCGGCCGATCAGCCGCTTGATCGAGTAGATCGTGTTCTTCGGATCGATGACCTTGCGCTGCTTGGCCGCCGCGCCGACCACGACGCCGCCGTTCGGGTGAAACGACACCACCGACGGATGGATCTTGTACGCCTGCTCGTCGGCGAGCACGCTCACCGCGCCGGTCTCCGCGGCGTATGCCACCACGGTGTTCGACGTTCCCAAATCGATGCCGACGATCGGATCGCTCACGGCCTTACCGACCGACTACGTTATCACGCGCGGTCGATTCGAGCGGCATAACACCCGGGCTTCGCGAAGTGGACGTGCAGGTACTCGGCATTCGTCCGAGCCAGCATCCGGTCGATGACGGGCTCGATCGCGACGCCCTCGCACACGTCGGCGAGGACGAGCATGCCCGCGGCGTCGAATGCGCGGAGCGAGAGCAGCCGGCTGCGCAACACGGCCGGCACCTCACCGGGCGCGAGCCGCACGCGATCGGCGCGGCTCACGTAGATCGCATGCGACGCGCGAAACGGCGAGTCGACCGCCAGATGCTCGTAGTGCACGAGCACGACCGCCTCGCCGACCTCGACATCGCGCAGCGACACGCGACACGGCACGCCGGGCTTCGCATCGACGACGACGCGGCGGGCGCGCTGCGTCGCGAGCTCGCCATCGGAGAGCTCGAAGAGATGCGCGAACGGCTCGGCGGGCAATGCGGAGATGATGAAGCTCATGCGCCAGCGATAGCGCCGCGGGCGATGCCGAGCTGGCCGCTTCCGGACGTCACGGCAACTTCGCCAGCACGCCGTCGTACCAGCGTTCGATCGAGCTTCGAAACGGCCACATCCAGCCGTACGACGGCCCCAGAAACTGTTCGACGACGTGCGCGCGATACGCCGGTCGCCGAGGCGCATCGCGGCCGAACGTCTCGGCGGTCGCGCGGATCGACTCGGCGTACGCCGCTTGCTCGAGGCGCGCGCGAAAATACGCGAGCCCGATCGGCAGCGGCACGAAGATGTAGAGCAACGCCATCACGGGCAGCGTGAGCTTGCGGAACTGGCGCAGGTGCACGGCTTCGTGGCGAAGCGTGACGTAGCGCTGCAGCGGATCGAGCGCATCCCAATCGGCGGTGACGTAGACCGTGCGGCCGATCGTCGTCTGATAGCTGTCGAGGTACGTCCGCATCCGGCCGAGCGTGACGACGCGCAAGACGGCGTCGATCGCGCGGTGCAACCGCGAATCTGATTTGCGCACGATCCGGAATCCGGGAATCTCGACGCGCAGCGCGGCGACGAGCTGTTCGTACCGGTTCACCATGCGATAGTAGCGTCCATGCATCGATTCGCGATCGCGATCCTCGTGCTCTCCGCATGTGCCAAGCACGACGCGCCGGCGCCGACCGGCGGTAGCGCGACGCCGAGCGCCGCCGCCGCGAGCTCCGGCGGCGGTCCGTGCGCGGCGATGCGCGGCGATTTTCAGGCGCTGATCTCCGACCCGCTCACCGAGGTGAGCGGCAATCCAGCCGGCGCGTGCAACGCGTACACCGCGCCGGGTCAGCCGGGATTTGCGGGCGGCGCGCTGATCTTTACCGACCTCGCGCCGCACCCGTTCGATCCCAAGCCGGCCGATGCCCACGACGTCGCGGGCGTCGGCGACAAGGCGTACTGGACGTCGGCCACGCGCGGGCCGCGGCTCGAAGCGATGAAGGGCAAGGCGCAATGCGAGCTCGGCACGCCGAAGAAAGCGACGCTGAAGTCGACGTCCGACGCCGATCAGGCCGCGTACGTGCAGCTGATGGGCAAGGTTTGCAACGACATGTTCGCGGCGCAATGATCGAGTTGACGACGCGCGCGTAGATCCGTAGCGTCGCGCCTTCGTGGTCGATCTCGGCAAGCTCAATCCGCCTCAGCGCGAAGCGGCGAGCCACGAACGCGGCCCGTTGCTCGTGCTCGCCGGCGCGGGCTCGGGCAAGACGCGCGTGATCACGTTCCGGATCGCGCACTTGCTCGATCAGGGCGTGCCGCCACATGCGATCTGCGCGGTGACGTTCACGAACAAAGCCGCGGAAGAAATGCGCGAGCGCATCGCGCACTTGCTCGGCGATCGCGAGCTCGCGCGCCAGCTCACGATCGGCACGTTTCACGCGCTCGGCTTGCAGATCTTGAAGATCGAGCGCAGCGCGCTCGGCTTGCCGCGCGGCTTCGCGATCTACGATCAATCCGATCAGCTCGGCGCGGTGCGCGAGGCCATGCGGACGATCCACGACGGCGATCGCCGCTACGACGCAAAGGCGATCCTGACGCGGATCTCGCTCGCGAAGAACGCGTTCATCTCGCCCGACGAGTTCGAAGGCAACGCCGCCGACGATTACGACGCGATCACCGCGAGCGTGTATCCGAAGTATCAAGAGGCGTTGCGCGCGTGCGCCGCGTTCGACTTCGACGATCTGATCGTCGAGCCGGTGCGGCTGTGGGAGCGCGACGATGCCGTGCGCGAGAAGTGGGCCGGCCGCTTCGAGCACGTGATGGTCGACGAGTTTCAAGATACCAACCGCGCGCAGCTGCGCATGGTGCAAGCGCTCGTCGTCAAGCACGGCAATCTGTGCGTCGTCGGGGACGACGATCAATCGATCTACAGCTGGCGCGGTGCCGATCCGACGAACATCTTGGAGTTCGACAAGCTGTTTCCCGGCGCGAAGATCGTCAAGCTCGAGCAGAACTATCGCTCGACGAAATCGATCTTGGCGGCCGCGAACCAGGTCATCTCGAACAACAAAGATCGCCACGGCAAGGTGCTGTGGTCGCAGCTCGGCGACGGCGAGATCATCACGCACGCCGTCGCTGCAACTGCCGAGGCCGAAGCGAAATGGATCGCGATGGAGATCCGCTCGCTCCACGAAGCCGGCCGGCGCTGGAGCGACGTCGCGATCCTGTATCGCTCGAACCTGCAGGCGAAAGTGCTCGAAGAAGAGCTGCGCACGCTCGAGGTGCCGTACGTGATGTACGGCGGCCAGCAATTCTTCGAGCGCAAAGAAGTCAAAGACGTGCTCGCGTATCTGCGCGTCGCGGTCAGCCCGCGCGACGAGCTCGCGATCCGCCGCATCATCAACTATCCGGCGCGCGGCGTCGGTGCGGCGACGATCGAGAAGCTCGTCGCCAACGCGCACGGCAATCGCACGACGCTGTGGGACGCGCTCGCGACCACCGAAGTGCCGGGCGCGGCGAAGAACGGCATCGCCGAGTTCGTCGCGACCGTGAATCGCTTCAAGACCGGCATCGATGCGGGCATGGATCTCGTCGGTGCGACGAAGCAATTGATCGAAGACATCGGGCTCTACGACGATCTGCGCGACGCGTCGGGCAGCATGAGCGCCGCGCAACGCCGCATCGACAACGTGACGGGATTGCTCGATTCGCTGCAGCGCTTCACCGACAAAGGCCGCGGTATCGACAAGCTCGCCGAGCTGTTGCGCGCGCTATCGCTCGATAACAGCGACAACGAGAAGCGCCAAGACGGCGACAAGGTCGTGCTGACGACGTTGCACGGCGCGAAGGGGCTCGAGTTTCCGGTGTGCTTCATGATCGGGCTCGAAGAGGAGCTGCTGCCGCACGCGCGCACGTTGAATCCGCAGGCGACCGACGTGATCGATCCCGATCACGCGACCGACATCAGCGAAGAACGCAGGCTGTGTTACGTCGGGATCACGCGCGCGCAGCGCAAGCTCTACCTGACGCGTGCGTGCACGCGCGTCAGCCGCGGCCGCGTCGCGCCGAGGACGCCGTCGCGGTTTTTGCTCGAGATCCCCGACGAGCTGCTCGAGGTGCGCGATCTGGGCGAGGAGGCTCGGCAAAAAGTTCCGGACGCCGAGGTCGGGGCTTTTTTTGCGCGGTTCGCTCGCGACGATTGACGTACGCGGCTTCGATCACCGACGCGATCTGAGACCACGGCATCGCACGATCGAGTCGCATGCCGGTCCAGCCGCTCGGGCCGACGTACGGCGGTACGAAGCACTGCTCGGGATCGCTATCGACGAGCATTCGCTGCATTTCACTCGGCGTACACAGCCATAACGCGATGCGACCATCGCCGTGATGATCGTTCGCGAACGCGGCGAACTGCTTGCCGCCGACGAACCAACACGGCGCGCCGTGACTCAGCTTCTCGGTGGTGTCATCGAGTGCGAGACAAATGCGTCGAACCTTTGCGAGCGCAGCATCGGCCTTCACGCTCGCAGTGTCGCACCCTGTCCCGGCGCTTGACCGATGTTCTCGCCGATAAACGATGGTATGGGACTGACGATGAAGAAGTGGATCGCCGTCTTCTTGTTGGCCTCGTGCGCGGGCAGCCCGCCGCCGCAACAATCGCCGATGCGCGAGAACGAGCTCGGCACGTCGACGCACACCGGCGCGAACGGCGAGACGCACGGCGACATCGCTCCGCCTGCAAACGATCCCGGCTACGAGTTTCGCAAGAGCTATCAAGATCCGGGCGGCATGTGGATGCCCGCGCAGATGACGCTGCCGCAGCACGTCGACAATTTTCAGAAGATGGGCGTCAAGCTCGACGCCAAGACGCTGTCGGATCCGCTCGCCGAACCGCTCGCAGGCGTGGTCTCGCTCGGCAACTGCACGGCGTCGTTCGTATCGCCCGACGGGCTCCTCGTCACGAACCATCACTGCGTGCAGGGCGCGCTGCAGCTCAACTCGACCGAAGCGAAGAACCTCGTCGAGACCGGCTTCTTCGCGAAGACGAACGCGGACGAGCTCTCGGCCGGCCCCGCGCAACGCGTGATGGTGGTGACCGCATATCGCGACGTCACGCGCGAGATGCGCGACGGCCTCGACAAGATCAAGGATCCGGTCGCGCGCAAAGAAGACAGCGAGAAGCGCGAGAAGCAGCTGATCGCGGCGTGCGAAAAAGATCGGCCGTCGACGCGCTGCCAGGTCGCGAGCTTCTTTCGCGGCGGCCTCTATCAGTTGATCGAGAGCCTCGAGATCAAAGACGTCCGCGTGGTCTACGCACCGGCGCGATCGGTCGGCGACTACGGCGGTGAAGTCGACAACTGGAACTGGCCGCGCCACACCGGCGACTGGTCGTATTTTCGCGCGTACGTCGGCAAAGACGGCCAGCCGGCCGAGTACTCGCCCGACAACGTGCCGTACAAGCCGAAGCACTATCTGCACGTGTCGACGGAGAGATTGTCGCCGAGCGACTTCGTGATGATCACCGGCTATCCCGGTCGCACGAACCGCGACGACACGGCCGCCGAGGTCCACCACAACATCGAGTGGGCGTATCCGTATCTGATCGCGTACTTCGAAGAGACCTACAAGATCGCCGAAGCGCACCTCAAGGACGGCGGCGAGACCGCGATCAAGGCGACGACCGCGAAGCAATTCACGCAAAACGGCCTCGAGAAGTTTCGCGGCATCTTGCAAGGGCTGCAGAAGAACCCGGAGCTCGTGAAGCAAAAGGACGAGACCGATCGCAAGACGCGCGAGTGGGCGGCGCAGCCAGGTCGCGAGGCGTACAAGGCCGCGATCGAGAAGCTCGACGCGATCCAAGAAGACAAATTCCGTACGGCACGCGTCGATTTCGATCGCGCGCGCGCGTTCGGCGGCTCGCGCTTGCTCGTCGCGGCGCTTCAGCTCACGCACTGGGCCGAGGAGCGCACGAAGCCCGACGCCGCGCGCAAGCAGCACTTCCAGCAGCGCGACATGCCGCGCGCGGAAGGCCTCGAGAAGCAGTTCGCGCGCCAGTACGACCACGCGATGGATCGCGACACGTTTCGGCTCACGCTCGTGCGCGCGCTGCAGCTGCCCGAGACCGATCGCGCGTGGCTCGCGACGCTGCTCGACGTCAAGAAGAGCACGCCGATCGACGAGGCGTTGATCGACAAGACGCTCGACGCTTGGTACGGCGCGCAGCAGATCGAAGACGCCAAGGTTCGGCTCGATCTGCTCCAGCACGGCACGATGGCGCAACTGCGCGCGTCGAAGGATCCGTTCGTCAAAGCGGCGCAGCGGATCTGGCCGATCGTCAAAGCCGAAGAGAAAAAAGACGACGCGCGCGCGGGCGAGCTGCTGCTCGTCGCGCCGATGTACGACGAGGCGATGAAGGAGATGCTCGGCGGTGCGCTCGCCCCCGACGCGAACGGCACGCTGCGCATCACCTACGGCACGATCAAGTCGCTCAAGCCCGACGCGCACGATCTCGCCGACGGTCCGTTCACGATCGCGTCGCAGATCCTCGCAAAAGATACCGGCAAGGATCCGTTCAACTCGCCGGCGAAGCTGCTCGAAGCGATCAAGAGCAAGAAGTTCGGCGCCTATGCCGAGCCCGCGCTCGGCGGCGATCTGCCGGTCGATTTCGAGTCCGATCTCGACATCACGAACGGTAACTCGGGCTCGCCCACGCTGAACGCTCGCGGCGAGCTCGTCGGGCTCGCGTTCGACGGCAACCACGAAGGCCTCGCGTCGGACGTCGTGTTCAACGGCGCGACGACGCGGACGATCCACGTCGACGCGCGCTACATGATCTGGAACATGGACGTGGTCGACGGTGCGTGGCGGCTCATCCGCGAGATGGGCCTCGAGCCGCACTTCGAGACGAAGTAAGCCGATCGCGCGCCAAGCCGACGTAGCGCGCGTCGGCATCACCTGCGAGCCAGCGCCGGCCGAGCCGCGCGGCGACGACCGCGGTCGTGCCCGAGCCGACGAACGGATCGACGACGAGCTGACCGGGCGCGCTCGACGCGAGGATCAGCCGCTCGATCAGCGCCTCCGGCTTTTGCGTCGCGTGCGGCGTCTTCTCGGTCATGCCGTTGCAGATCACGGGGATCTCGAGCACGTCGCGCGGCTTCGCGCCGAGTGGATTCGGCACCCACGTGTCGCGTTTCGCTGTCGCGCCACCGTATTGCGAATTCACCGCCTGCACGCGCGCCGGATACTTCGTCGTGTGGCCGTTGTACGGCACGCGCACCGCATCGACGTCGATCCGCGCGTCGTCGCCGCGCAAGTGCAAGATCGATTCGTGCGAGCGGCCCCAATCGCGGCCGAGGTTCGCCTTGTTCTTGTAGTGCCAGATCAGCCACCGGCAGCTCGCGAAGCGCTTCGCGCTCTTCACTTTGATCTCGGCGAGGATCTCGGAAAATCCGCACACGTAGGCCGAGCCGTGCGGCGCGAGCACGCGCGCGACCTCGGCGAGCCACGCATCGCACCACGCGACGTACGCCTCCAGCGATTCGAATTCGTCCCATTCGGCCTTCGCGATCGCGTACGGCGGATCGGTGACGACGAGATCGACCGACGCATCGGCGAGCGTGCCGAGCAAGTCGAGCACGTCGGCGCGCCACAACGCGCCGAGCTTCGTCGCGTGTGCGCGGGTCGGCTTGTCGCTCCGCAAGTCGCTCGGGATCGCCAGCTCGCGCGCGAGCCGCGGCGGTCGCTTTGGCATCAGCGCTCGAGCTCCTCGGCGTACGACTCGAGCGCGGGCCGATAGCGCGGCGTATCGAGCTCGGCGACCAAGCGGATCAGCACGGCGACGGCGGCATCGGATTCACCCGCGCGATGCAGCGTGAGCGCGCGAAATGCCCGCGCTGCCCGTGCGACCGTCGGATGTGCTTCGGCGTCGCCGAGGATCGCCAGCGATTCATCGAGCCGGCCGTTGTTCTTGAGCGTCGAGCCGTAACCGACGAGAAACTCGGCATCGCGCGCGCCGAGCCGGTACGCGGCATCGTAGTAGCCGACCGCATCGGCTTCGAGGCCGTCGCGATCGCACGCGTAGGCCGCCGCGCGCTGGGCTTCGAGGTCGCCCGGCAGCTCGCCGGCTCGTCGACATGCGGCTTCGCGGGTCACGGCAACACTATATATTGCGGCCGAGATGTCATTCGTTCACTCGACCGCGATCGTCGAGAAACCCTCGCACGTCGGCAACGACACTCGAATCTGGCACTTCGTCCACGTGATGCCCGGTGCGTGGATCGGCGATCGCTGCTCGATCGGCCAAGGCTGCTACATCGGCAAGGTGCGGATCGGTCACGGCTGTCGGATCCAGAACCACGTCTCGATCTACGAAGGCGTCACGCTCGAGGACGACGTGTTTCTCGGCCCGTCGTGCGTGTTCACGAACGTCAAGCACCCGCGCGCGCACGTCTCGCGCAAGGACGCGTTCGCCCGCACGCTCGTCTGCCGCGGCGCGACGATCGGCGCGAACGCCACGATCGTATGCGGCGTGACGATCGGCGAGTACGCGCTGATCGGCGCGGGCGCGGTCGTCACGCACGACGTACCGCCGCACGCGCTCGTCGTCGGGGCGCCGGCGCGCGCCGCGGGCTGGGCGTGTCGCTGCGGCGAGACGTTGCCGCGGACCCTGCGCTGCGCGCGCTGCGGCGACCAGTACGAGCTCGCGGGCGAGTCGCTGCGCCTCGTCGCCGGCGAGTCGCGCGAGTCGCGCGCCGACACGCTGCCGCTCTAGCTACTCGCGATAGAAATGCCGCAGGTGCTGCCACAGCTCGATCGGATCGAAGCCGAGCAGCGCGAACGGATGCGCGCCGGTGTCCTTCATGATGGCCTGCGCGCGGTGCGCGAGCGACGAGGCGCGGTCGCGCGCGGCCTTCGGCATCATGTGCGCGAGCGCGGACGCGGCGCGCCCGGCGATCGCGACGACCGCTGCGCCGCCGAGCAGGCCGACGAGCCACGTCGGCGCGGGATCGATGATCACGTGCTTGGCGTCGAGCTCGCGCGCGAGCTGATCGCTC
>DASXEF010000497.1:0-13576 GCA_036490255.1 Kofleriaceae bacterium | reverse complement strand
GTCGTCGCCCGGCGTCTGCACGCCGTACCCCGCGAACGTCATCACGAGATGCGTCGCGTCTTGTTGCACCAACGTCGGCGCGTACAGCCGCTCGGCGAACCACGGTTGCGTGGCGACGACCGGCGGCGTGCTCGGCACCGTGACCATCGCACCGTCGCTCTGGTTCGCGGCCGTGATCGTGTTGATCGATGCGATCGGGTGATCGGCGTCGTTGTAGACGGTCCAGTGCAGCTTGTCGGTCGATTCCGCGTAGCCGACGAAGTGAAACGCGTCGGAATCGCCGTCGAGGCAGTTGCCGCCCGAGAAGTACATGCCCCACAACGAGCCGTCGCCTTTGAGATCGAGCAGCGTCGCCCGCGGGCTGACCCAGCGCGTGCCGCGATAGTCGACCGTCGTCGGATCGTTGAGGCCCTGCACGATGCCGAGGTCGGTGAAGTGCACGCCGTCTGTGGTCGACGCGAGCCGCACGTTCGAGATGTCGTGGTTCGTCTTGCCGGAGAACGGCGCCTTCTTGCACTGCTCGTTCGTCGGCATGCTCTCATCGCCGTCCAAGATCTTCTGCACGTACATCACGGTGACCGATCCGGACGTCGCCGGGAACACGGCCATGATGCCGTCGGGGTTCGACAGGCCGACGGTCTGCTGCGCGACGACCGGCATTTGCGTGCCCACCGTGTTCGTCAGCGTCGTCGCGATCGACTTGACGTCGTTCGCGCCCGGATCGGCGTTGTTGGTGTTCCAGATCGGAAACTTGTTGCTCGATTCCGGCAATGCGATCGCCCACAACGGCGCGACGTCGACGTTCGCCGGCGAGCGATCGAGCATGTACAGCATCTGGCCGGTCTTCGCGCTGGTGGCGGGCAGCTGCACGATCGTCGCGTGGCCCCAGCCGTCGTCGGCGCTGCCGGCCGCGTTCGTGCTGTGCACGTCGGCCGGGCAACCCGCGTTGCCGGGCGCGAGCTCGAGCACGGTCTGCATGAAGTACCAGGTCGAGCCGAGATCGTCGGACTCGGCGACGACGAGCGCTTCGTCGAGATCTTTCGGCCGCCAATCGAACAGCCCGAGGATCGGCGACGCGCTACCGACCGCGTTCGCCGTCGGCGTGTTCGGCGACGTGTACACGAGTGGGAAGTAGAACGGCGTCATCGGCTGCATCGGATCGGTGCCGGCCGCGCCTTCGAACTTCGCGCCGGTGACGTACGAGGTGCGTTGCGCCGCCGAGCCGGTGTAGTCGCAGAACCCGTACGCCGGATCGGGAACGTTGCCCGTCGCCGCGAACGGATTCGTCGCGCTGACGATCGTCTGCGTGTTGCTGCCGTCGGCGGCGAGGTTCGTCAGCGTGAACGGCGTCGCGCCGTTCGCAGAGCCTTGACCGATCGCCGTGCCTTGATTGATCAGCGACACGTTCGCGGTGACGCCTTGATCGATCGTGGTGACCAGATACGGGCCGGTCGACGTCATCGTCGCCGCGTCGGACTGCGGCGGTTGCGAAGCCGCGTCAGCTTGCGAACCAGCGTCGGGGTTCGACGACGACGCAGGTGGAAACGACGGCGATCGCGAGCACGCGACAACGAGGACGCACGCGTAAGAGAGCTTCATGCGCGCACACTGGTGGCGCTGCGTGACAGCCGTGCATGTCGATCGTGACGACACCGCGCACGTGAATTAAGACTCGATCAATAGACGCTCGGCACGCGCAGCTCGCCCGAGATCGGCCCGCGCGCGTACTCGGGATCGTGCACGCGATCGGGCAGCGTGACCGGATCGTGGTGAACGTCCCCGTACGCGATTTGCGCGAGCAGGTGGTGAATGCAGTTGAGTCGCGCGCGGCGCTTGTCGTTCGCTTCGACGACCCACCACCGCGCTTCGGCGATGTGCGTGCGATCGAGCATCGCTTCTTTCGCCTTCGTGTACGCCTCCCAGCGCCGGCGCGACTCGAGATCCATCGGCGAGAGCTTCCACTGCTTGAGTGGATCTTCGATCCGCGCGCGGAATCGCACGTGCTGCTCTTCGTCGGTGATCGAGAACCAGTACTTGACGAGGACGATGCCCGAGCGCACGAGCATCCGCTCGAAGTCCGGCACGGTGCGGAAGAACTCCTCGACGTCGGCGTCGCTGCAAAACCCCATCACGCGCTCGACGCCGGCGCGGTTGTACCAGCTGCGATCGAACAGCACGATCTCGCCGGCCGCCGGCAGGTGCTCGATGTAGCGCTGGAAGTACCACTGCGTGCGCTCGCGGGCGTTCGGTGCGGTCAACGCGACGACGCGGCACACGCGCGGGTTCATCCGCTGCGTGATGCGCTTGATCACGCCGCCTTTGCCGGCGGCGTCGCGGCCTTCGAACACGACGACGACTTTGAGCCCGCGCGCGACGATCCAATCTTGCAGCTTGACGAGCTCGGCCTGCAGGCGGAACAGCTCGCGGAAATAGCTCTCGCCGACGTAACCGTCGAGCTCGAGCTCCTCGTCGATCATACTGCGCATCGGCTCCGCCTCGCGCGCCTTGTCGCTCGTCATAGTGCGCGAGCGACCTGCTTGCCGGTCGGCGTGAGCTCGAGCGCGACGATGCGGCCGCCGGCGTGCCACGACTTGAGCAGGCCGAGCGGCCGGCCGTCGTCGTCGAACAAGCCTTCGAGCTCCGCGATCGCGGCGGTGACATCGGCAGGCGACATGCCGAGCGCGTCGGTGCGCGTCGTGGCGCCGGCCGCCAGCGCCTTCATCAAGCGAACGGCGTGCGTGGTCATGACGCGAGCGTAGGCGCCGTCGGTGACGGCACGGCGACGGCTTTATCGCGTCGGAATGACGAGCAGCTCGGAACCCTGCGAATGCGCGAGGAACACGCGACCGCGATCGTCGACGACGCCGTTGCGCGCGCCGGTCGTCGTCCGGATCGTCGCGGTGACTGCCGGCACACCGGCATCGTTCACGTGGGCGACCGTCAACGTGCCTGCGCGCGAGCCGCCGGCGTAGAGCACGTGCGCGGTCGCGTCGTAGTCGATGTCGTCGATGCCCGCGCCGGTCGCGACGCTGCCGAGCAGCGCGCCGGTCCTCGTGTCGAGCACGTCGATCTTCGCGGTGCACGCGACGAACAAGTGGCCGGCCGCGGCGTCGAGCCGCAGGCCGTGCGAATCCTCGCCGCATTGCGACTGCCACGTCGCGACGGTCGCGTGCGACTGCAGATCGATCGCGATCGTGGTCGCCTCGATGTTCGAGTAGAAGCGATCGCTGCCGACCGCGAAGCCTTCGGGACCGCCGGGCAGCTCGAGCTTCGCCTTCTGCGCGAGCGTGACGGCATCGAGCACGCGGATCGATTTGTCGCGTGGCGTCGTCGCCCAGACTTCGTGCGTCGCCGCGACGTATGCGAGCCCGTCGGGCGAGCTGTCGAGCGTCGCGCATGCGCGCTTCGCGAGCGATTTCTCGTCGAACGCGCAGATCGACGAGTCGCCGCGGCTGCCGACGTAGACCACGCCGTCGCCGATCGTTGCCGCGCTCGGCCCGACGACGCGCTGCTTGCCGTCGCGTTCGACCGTGCGCGTCGCGAAGCCGTCGATCGAGCGTGCGTGCAAGCTCGCGTCGACCACGTCGACCGCGCCGGTATTGCCGGCGGGCACCCAGACCTCGTGCGTGCGCGGATCGAACGCCAGATAATCCATCGCGATGCCGGCGGAACCGGCGCCGGGCAGGGCGACGCGCGCGAGCGCCGCCGCCGCAGCCGCCGCCGAGCCGACAGGTTCCGCGGAGCCCGACGACGGCGTCGGCGCCACGCCGTGACATGCAGCGAGCCCGGCAAGTACGACCAGCGCGCGCTTCATTGCAGGAGTTCGAGCATGGTCGGCGAGCTCGTGACGGTCGCGAGGCGCGGCAAGCCGAGCAGATCTTCGACGGTCGCCAGATACGACGAGTGATCGAGCGCCGCGGACGTCGTCTCCGGCATTTGCTTGAGGCGTGGCGAGATCACGATCATCGGAACCTGATCCGGATCGTCGCCGTTGCGACCTTCGGCTTCGTCCCAGGTGATGAAGATGATCCCGCCCGACGTGTACGCTTCGCTGGCCAAGATCGCCGGCAGGTTCGAGCCGAGCCACGTGTCGGAGGTCGTCAGCGCACCGGCCGGATCGGTCGACGGATCGTGGCCATCGTCGATCAGGTTCGGCGTGATCCACATGTAGCGGTAGTCATCCGATGCGAGGTCGGCCGTGAACTTCGTGTAGTCGACGTTGGTCGCGGCGCACAGCCCGTTCGAGCCCATCTGCTGGTCGGTGAAGTACAGGAACGGATCGTGGCGCGGCACGAACTCGCCGACGTTGCCTAGCACGCAGCCGGCCGAGCCTTCGTCTTCCGAGTACGACCGCCACTTGATGCTCGCGGCCTCGAGCTGCGTGCCGAGGTTCGGCGCCGCCGACGGGAAATATGGGAATTGCGTCGGCAGCACGTCGACGATGCCGGGATATTGGTTGCTGCCGCTGATCAGGTGCAGGTAGTTCGGCGTCGACGGATGGCCATCGTCTTTGTAATTCGTCGCGAGCGCGTACGTCGCGATCAACGAGTTGATGTACGGCGCGCCGCCCGAGCCGACGATCTCCTTGTAGTCGTGGTTCTCGAACAGGATCGTGAAGATCGTCGCGTGCGGCGACATCATTCCGCTGCCGGAGCCGGAGCCCGATCCGGACGAGCCAGAGCCCGAGCCGCCGTCGGTCGACGCCATCGCGCCGTCGGTCGTGGTGCCCATCGAGCCGCCTGGATGGCTGCTGCAAGCAGCGACGAGGATCGCGACTGGAAGCGTTCGCATCGCGCCACGCGGTACCACGCGAGCGGTGCCCCAAAGATTAATTTTCAGAACGTCGACGTAACGATCTCGGTGTCGATCTGCCCGCATACGCTGCCCGGCAACGTCAGGATCGCGAGCGACATCGTCAGCGAGCCGTGCAGTGGCATGATCGAATCGAGCGCGAGCGTGAAGCTGCCCTGCGGTGTGGCAGCATTCCCCGCGCGATACAGGCAGCCGCCGTTGGTCTCGGCTTCGAACACCGAGGCGCTCCAGCTGTCGATCGTCTCGGAGCTGAAGCTGCCGGGCGCCGGGCTCGGCAGATCGATCGCGATCGCGAGCACGCTGCCGCCCAGCGCCTGTACCGGAAGCGCGAAGTCGAGCGCGGCGTCGACCAGGTTCGGGCAATCGGCGCTGCCGCTCGCGGTCGCGGCGAATTCGCCGGTGAAGCTCGCGCTGCACGTCGCCGGCGCGGCATCGACGGTCACGGCCTCGTGGCTGTTGTCGCCGCATGCGACGAGCAAACAGCAGATCGCGAGCTTCACGGCGCGCTCACGTGAAACGTGATCGAATCGGCGAGCGCCGCGGGCAGGTGCGCGTCGTCGATCTCGGGCACGCAGTCGTGCTCGCGATCGGAGGTCGGCGGCCCGCCGCCGCCTTCGTCTTTGAGCCGGCCGAGCTCGCCGGTGAGCGCGCGCTCGGCCATCTGCAGGCCACCGCGCGGCAGGCCATCGACGACGTTCACACACTCGTCGGGCCACGCCACCTGCTTGTCGGCGTTGCGATCGTCCCAGCCGTTGAGCACGAGCTTGTTCAAGCGCGCGAGCTGATCCTCGACGATCGGCTGCATCGCTTCGCCGCCGGGTTGCGCGGCGACGAGCTCGTAGACGTCGCGCAGCGAGCTCTGCAGCAGCGCGAATCGCAGCGGCGTGTACTCGACGTCGGTCATCGGCGCGGGCGACGAGGTGTAGATCCGCGCGATCGGATCGTAGAAGACGCTCTGCACGCGCGCGAACACCGCGAGCGCCCGCTCGCGATACGCGACGTCGCCGGTTGCGAGGTACGCCGCGAACAAGCCGCGGATCGCGGCGGTATGCGCATCGAGCGAGTCGGTCTGATCGACGGGCGCGCCGGTGCCAACGTCCCAGCCGGTGTACGCGCGGCCGGTCGCGTCGGTCAGCGAATCGAGTAACAGCGCCGCTTGCGCGCGCAGCAGCTGGTCGATCCGCGCGCCGAACGTCAGGCTCGCGTCGCCGGGAAATGCGAGCGGCAGCGAATCGAGCGGGCCGCTCGCGTTCGCGGTATCGGGCGTGTTGTTCGAGTACAGCTCGAGCGCGCTGCCGAGCGCGCGCGAAGCCGTGCGCAGTGCGATCACGGCGTACGCGATCGACGTCGTCGAGACCGTCGCGCCGCGCGTCACGCCGGGCATCGCGACGTGATCGACGAAGATGCCGGTCGCCGGATCGGCGTGCATGCGATCGAGATCGATCAGCGCGACGCGCAGCATCGCGAGCGCGCGGTCGTGCAACGTCGCTTCGCCGTCGGCGAGCTGGTTGTCGGCGGGGAACGGATCGCCGTCGAAGTACGCGCGCGCCGGCTGCGAGCCGCCGACATCGGCGTTGCGCGTATCGGTGAGCGCGAACGCGTCGGAGTAACCGAGCACGATGCCGAGCAAGTCCAACAGCTCGCTGTCGGCGCTCGCGATCGCGTAGCTCGGCAGCGGAAACCCACTCGGATCGGCGGTCTCGGTCACGCCGATCGACGGAAACCACGCGAGCGGCGCGGCGTAATTATAGGCGAGCGCCGCCATGCGCGACGCGAAGCCGGTCGCGGTGACGCCATCGGTCGTCGCGAAGTGCGCGAGCCAATCCTCGGCGCGGTTGTCGAGCTCGGTCAGCAGCATCATCGCCTGGAAGCCTTCGATGTGGCTCGAGCCCAGGTACGTGCCGATCGCGGTCGGCGCGCCGGTCGAATCGACGCCGACGATCGTGTTGCCGGCCGAGCCCACGTCGGCGAGCTCGGCCTCGTCGACAGACGCGACCGCGTTGCCGGCCGAGTCGTGCATGATCTCGAGATAGTTCATCGCCCACAGCGCCGATTTCCACGCCGCGAAGCCATCGGCGCCGGGCGTGAGCACGGGCGTGATCTGACTCGCGCGATCGCGCAGGTGTAGCGTCGTCGCGTCGCATTCGTAGTCGCCGACGATCAGCGGCGGACCACCGGTATCCGACGGCGTGTCGTCCGACATGATCACGCAGCTCAGATCGACGTTCGACGTCGGATCGACCGCCGGATCGAACTGCGCGAACACGTGCGTGGTCGGCCAGAACCCGGGCCACGCGAGCGGCTCGGTCGCGAACGTCCACGTGCCGAACGCGTCGCTCTCCTGGCTCGCGCGGATCGCGATCGCACCGAGGTTCGCGACCGCCGCCGATCCGGTGAGCCCGCTCGGATTCACGACCGGGCCGAACACGAGCGGCGTGCCGGCGCCGAGCTCGAACGCGAGCCCGTTCATCGGCTGCTTCGAGTACTCGTACGATTCGACGCCGCTCGAGAATCCTGCGAGATCGACCCAATACAGCCCGTCGGCTTCGAAGTAGATGTCGGTCGGCAACGCGTCGCGCGAGTAGCCGGTGAGCTGGCGGCCCATCGCGGTCGCGAGCGGCTCGCCGGAAATCTGCATCTCGGCGGCCGCGAGCATGTGCTCGCGCGTGACGAACGTCGTGCTGTTCACCGTCGCCGTGATCGTCGGCGCGACGATCGGCGCGTCGGTCGCCGGCGTGCTCGCATCGGGCGCGACGAGCGCCGGCGAATGACACGCGCCGGCGAGCAGCATCGCGGCGAGCTGCGTTCTCACGCGATCGACGTATCACGAGCTGCGCATGGTCGGTTGACCCACTTGGCACCACGCCAGAAACCTGGGGGCGGCACGGGGTAACGCCAGTCTACGAAATCCGCGGGACGTCGATTCGGTCTCGCATGGGGAACGCGCGAGCGGTCGGTCTGGCGGTGGCGATGCTCGCGTCGGTCGCGCATGCGGATCCCACGCAGCTCGTCGCGAAAGCCTCGCCGACGGCGCCCGAGAGCTCGATGTCGGGCAAGCTCGGCCTGATCGCAGGCGTCGGTTTGCCCGACGGCGGCACGCTCGGGCTCGCGTGGCGGCCCGTTCGCCCACTGCGCCTCGAGGCGAGCTTTGCACACAACTACATCAGCCCCGGATATCGCGCCGGCGCGACGTACATCATGCTCGCGTCGTGGGCGACGCCGACGCTCGGCATCGGCTACGGCCACTTCTACGATCGCGACGCCAACCCGGCCGTTCGCTCGATCACCGGCGATGCGACGTTCGACTCGGTGATGCTCGATCGCGTCGGCTACGACTACGCCGATGCGCGCATCGGCCTCGAGCTCGGCCGCAAGCACTTCACGTTTTTCTTGCACGTCGGCGTCACGCGGCTGACCGCACAGATCCACGACGTCGCCGCCGCGTCGAACACCGCCGCACAACAGAGCGGCTCGATGGTGACCGTTACCAGCACCGATCCGAACGTGCGGCTGTGGGCGCCGACGGTCGACCTCGGCTTCGTCGTCTACCTGCTTTAGGAGCTCTCAACTCGATGATGCGTTCGCATGTGATCTTAGGTCTGCTCGGCGTCACGCTGCTGCCCGCGTGTCCGCTCCTCGATCTCCAGGCCGACGTGCAGAGCGCGTGCGTGCGCTACAGCGACGTCGCGGTCGATCCAGAGCCGCAGGTCTCGGCGACGATCGAGAAGAGCTTCACCGTGGACGATCTCGATTCGCTCAAGCAGCTCGCCGATGACGGCTTCCAGCTGTCGTTCGCGAGCGGCGATGTCGCGACGGCGAGCGGCGTGTCGGACTTCAGCTTCGTCAAGAGCGCGACGGTCGACGTCGCGAGCGGCGATGCAGATTCGACGTTGCCCACGCTCGAGTTCAACTGCACCAATTGCGGCAGCGCCGCGACCGAGCTCGACTTCACGCCTGCCGATGCCGGCTCCGGCTCGACCTCGGCGGCGACGATCGATGCCAAGCCGTACTTCGACAGTGGCTCGCTGATCGTGACCGTCGGGCTCACCGGCATGCCGCCGGCGGTCGCGTGGTCGATGGACGTCGATGTTTGCGTGACCGGAACCGCTTCCTACGAGGTGAACGAATAAGTGCGTCTGTCAACGATCCTGTTCGCCGTCGCCACGCTGCCCGCATGTGTTCAATTCGATAACGCCGTCGACGATCTCGACGACGTGCCCGACGTCGCGACGACGGCGGTCTGCACCGGCGAGATCCACTGCCTCGCGCAGGTCGTGATCGACGACAGCGACGGCGAAGGCCGGATCAAGACGACCGCGAAGCCGTCGGGGCTCGGCGCCGCCGATCTCGTTAGCGCATATCACTTGAAGACCGTCACGACGTCGCCCGGCGCGATCGCGATCGTCGACGCGTACAACTACGCGAACGCCGAGGCCGATCTCGCGAAGTATCGCGCGCAGTACGGCTTGCCCGCGTGTACGTCGGCGAGCGGCTGCTTCAAGCGCGTCAATCAAACGGGCGCGGCATCGCCGCTGCCGGCCAACGCGCCCGCGAACGACGACTGGACCGTCGAAGCCGCGCTCGATCTCGACATGGCGAGCGCCGCGTGTCCGACGTGCAAGCTGATCCTCGTCGAAGCGAACGACGATCACAGCACCGGGCTCTACGTCGCGCAGAACGGCGCGGCCTCGCTCAAGCCGACCGTGATCAGCAACAGCTGGGGCGGCATCGAGTTCAACGGCGTTGCCTCGTTCGAGACCTATTTCAACCACGCCGGCATCGGCATCTTCGCGGCGACCGGCGACGACGGCTACGACGAGGGCGGCAGCGGCCCGTTGTATCCGAGCACGTCGGCGCACGTCACCGCGGTCGGCGGCACGGCGCTCGTGAAATCGTCGACGAGCCGCGGCTGGACCGAGACCGCGTGGTCCGACGCCGGCAGCTCGTGCAGCGCGTACATCGCGAAGCCGAGCTATCAAACCAGCAGCGCGTGCAGCAAGCGCGCGGCCGCCGACGTCTCGGCAGTCGCGAGCCCGAACACCGGCGTCGCCGTCTACAACTCGACCGCGGGCGGCTGGATCGTCGTCGGCGGCACCAGCGCCGCGACGCCGCTCGTCGCCGGCATCTACACGCTCTACGGCCTCGGCGGTCAGGCGCCGAGCTGGGCGTACTCGCACGCGCCCGACTTCAACGACGTCACCGCCGGCACGAACGGCTCGTGCACGACCGCGCTGTGTAAAGCCGGCACCGGTTGGGACGGCCCGACCGGGCTCGGCACGCCGAACGGCGCGAAGCTCTAAGCCGTACCCGACGGCTTGCCGGCGAGATCGGCGCCGGCCTCGAGACAGAGCAACCGCACGCGACCCGTCGCGAGCACTCTGCCGTCGCTGTCGGTGACGCTGCCTTGCCAGACCTGCGTGCGCCGGCCGCGCGTCACCGGCGTCGCCGTCACTTTCAAGACGCCGCCGCGCGCCGCGTGCACGAACGACGTCGAGTTCTCGAGCCCGACGACGGTTCGATTGTGCTGCAACGCCGCGATCGCCGCACCGGTCGAGCACGCCGCTTCGATGATGCCGCAGTGCACGCCGCCGTGAACGATCCCGTACGGCTGCGTGTGCTGCGCTGCGATGGTGAGCTCGCCGATGCAGATCTCGGCGGTGACCTCGGTCCAGCGCAGGCCCATCGTCGTGTTCCAGCCGCCGAGCGTCTGGTTGAGCATGTCGGCGTAGTTGTCGGGCATCGACGCCGAGCCTAGCGCACGTCGCTTACAGCTTCGCGCCGTTCGGCGTGCCGACGCCGGTCGGGCCGTCCCAACCCGTTCCGGACTTGCACAGCGCCGTCGTGCACGTGCCGTTCTTGCCGCTCGTCACGTCGTTGAAGTCCGCCGTGTGCGAGTACGCCCAGCCGGCCGCGTCGCCGCCGAGGCCGTACAGCGTGTAGATGCCGGAGACGAGCGGCGTCGCGGCGCTCGTGCCACCGACGACGATCCAGCCGCCGTTCTTCGCGTTGTAGACCGCGACGCCCGTGCTCGGGTTCGCGACCGCGGAGACGTCGGCCGCCGCGCGCTTGCTGCACACGGAGCTCGAGACCGCGCTCGATTGCCAGCTCGGCTTCGCGATCGACGTGCTGCACGAGCTGCCGGCATCGGCCCACGCGGTCTCGGTCCAGCCGCGCGTTGCCGAGCTCGACTTCTTGAGCGACGTGCCGCCGACCGCGGTCACGTGCGCCGACGTGCTCGGATACGACGGACCTTCGCCGCCCTCGTCGTAGCCGTCGTCGCCGGACGCGACGAAGATGCCGATGCCCGAGTGGTTGAAGTAGGTCTCGAGCGAGCTCGCGCTCGATTCGGGACCGCCCCAGCTGTTGCTGATCACGGTCGGCTTGAGCGACGCGGCGCCGTTTTGCGCGACGTAGAGGCCATCGCCTTGATCGTCGTCGGCTTCGACGAGGACGAGCTTGCAGGTCGGGCAGGCGGCGCTCGCCATGTCGAGATCGAGCGCGGCCTCGACGGTCCAATCGTCGTTCGACGGCGCGCTCGCCGGCAGCGGCGACGCGGCGCCGCTCTGGTTGACGCGCTTGAAGCAGCCGCTCGCCGAGGTGCAGGCGGGAAGGCCGTACTGCGCGCGGTACTTCGCGAGATCGCTCTCGGCCGCGGCGTAGTTGTACGCATCGACGATCGCGATCGTGCCGGGCGAGGTGCTGACGCTCTTGAGGTGATACGCGCTGACGAGATCGGGTGGCCCGAAGCCCGACGGCTTGGCCGCATCGGACTTGATCCGGTTGTCGTCGTCGGTGACGACCTGCGCGAAGCAGTGGATCGAGCTCGTGCAGATCTGCGTGGTCGGCACGTCGGGGATATCGTCATCGGTGTCTTCCGATGTCGACGTGACTTGTCCACAGGCTGTGAGCGCGAGCGCGCTCGTGATCGTGATGATCGAGATCGGTTTGCGCATGTGTCGGGTCGCCGCAGTCTTCATGGTGTGTGCCAGCTTCATTTCGAGGCGAAATGGGTTCACGCACGACGTCGACACTGCACACCGCGTGCAGTAAGTCGGATACGTCGCGACATCGCGTCACGCAGCGCCGATGCAGTTCGCCTCTGGGCTCATCTGCGTGCGTGTAGGCTGAGTCGCGTATACAAAATTCTTGAACGAGAATTCCAATCGGATTCAGCGAGCGGCAATGATCTCCGTGAGATGGACCTCGACGTGAGCCTTCAGCGACTCGGCGTGAAGCGGCTGTTGCTCGCGATCCAAGACGTCAGCTTCCCGTCCGATCACAGTGAAGACATCGGTCGCGGGTCATCGGCGACGCACGCGGCGGGGCGATTGTTCACCTACGCGAGCCGGCTCGGCTTCAATGGGATCCAGCTCGGGCCGCAGGGCCAGACGACGCGCGGAAATTCGTCACCGTACGACGGCGCGATCTTCTCGCGGCACACCGGCAACATCGGCATCGCCGCGCTCGGCGGCGACGCGACGCCGTGGTTAGTCACCGGCGAGCGCGCGCAGCACGCGCACGCGCACGAGGCGATGCACGCGCTGCTCGACGCCGCGTATCCGCATCGCGATCGCGCCGCCGTCGCCGCATTTACCGACGAGCACGCGAGCTGGCTCGTGCGCGACGCGCGTGTGGCCGGCATCGAGCTCGATCGCTACGCGTTCGGGCAATGGCTCGCACACGTCGAGCACGCGCGCGTTCGCGCGGTCGCGCGCGCGAATGGCCTCGCGCTCTACGGCGATCTTCACGTCGGCTACGCGACGAGCGATGCCCTCGCGTACGCCGACGCATTCGTCGCCGGCTACAAGATGGGCGCGCCGCCGAGCCGCACGAACCCCGCCGGTCAGCCGTGGGGCTATCCCGTGCTCGATCCGCTGCAATACGACGGTCGCGCACGAGACCTGATCCTCGCCCGGCTCGACAAGATGTTCGCCGAGTACGACAGCGTGCGCGTCGATCATCCGCACGGCCTCGTGTGCCCGTGGGTGTATCGCGCCGACGATCCGGATCCCGACGCGGCCGTTCGCGCCGGTGCACGGCTGTTCGATTCGCCGGACCTGGCGGACCATCCGGCGCTCGCGCGCTACGCGATCGCGCGCGCCGATCAGTTGGATCGCTCGCTGCCGCGCTACGCCGACGGCTGGGTGCGCGAGCTCGATGCCGCGCAGATCGGACGCTACAGCGTGCTCGTCGACGCGATGATCGACAGCGCGCGCCGCGCCGGCCGCGATCCGAGCGATCTCAGCTTCGAGGTGTTATCGACGATGCCGCGCCCGCTCGGCGCCGTGCTCGCGCGTCACGGGCTCGGCCGCTGGCGCGTGCTGCAGAAGGCAAACTTGAACGATCCGAGCGACGTCTATCGCAGCGAGAACGCCGCGCGCGCAGATTGGATGATGCTCGGCAACCACGACACGCCGCCGATCTTCGCGGTGATCGCCGGCTGGTCGGCGCCGCAGCGCGACGCGTGGGGCCGCCACTTGCGCGAGCGCCTGCGGCTGCGCGAGCCGGCGCGACTGGCGAGCGATGGCTTCGTCGCGACCGCGATGCTCGCCGAGCTGTTCGCGAGCGATGCCGAGAACGTGTCGATCTTCTTCGCCGATCTGTTCGGCATGACCGAGCGCTTCAACGTGCCCGGCGTGGTCGCCGATGCGAACTGGAGCCTGCGCTTGCCGGCCGACTTCGAGCGGCTGCACGCGGAGCGGCTCGCCGAAGGTCGCGCGCTCGACTTGCCGCTCGCCGCGCAGCTCGCACGATCGGCGCGCTC
>DASXEF010000751.1:0-2632 GCA_036490255.1 Kofleriaceae bacterium | reverse complement strand
CGACGTCGATCGGCGCCGACCAGGTCGCGCCGCAGTCGTCGGAGAACGCGGTCGCGAGCGTGCCGTCCACGCCGTAGTGACCGCCGCCGGTGCGCAGGGCGATCGCCAAACGGTGGCCGTCGCGCACGAGCACCGGGAACTGGCCCGCGCCGGTGCAGACCAGCGAGCGCGCGACCGAGACGCGCGTGCCGACAAACGCGTCGCTGAACATCGCCCTATACTATCGCTGCATGGCGACCGTCGCGATCATTCAGGCGCGCATGGGCAGCAGTCGGCTGCCCGGCAAAGTGCTCGAGCTCTTCGACGGCGAGACCGCGCTCGGCCATTGCGTCGCGCGCGCGGTCGCGAGCAAAGCGATCGATGCCGTGGTCGTCGCGACGACCGAGCTCGCCGCCGACAACGTGATCGTCACGACATGCGAAGCGCGCGGCTGGACCGTATTTCGCGGCTCCGAGCACGACGTGCTCGATCGCTACTATCACGCCGCGCGCGCCGCCAAGGCCGATCGCGTCGTGCGGCTCACCGCCGATTGTCCGCTGATGGATCCGACCGTACTCACCGCGCTCGTCGAGCGCTTCGTCGCCGAGCGCGCCGACTACGCGAGCACGTCGTATCCGCGCCGCACGTTTCCGCTCGGCATCAGCGCCGAAGTGATGACGCGCGCCGCGCTCGAACGCGCCTGGCGCGACGACGACGATCCGGCGTGGCGCGAGCACGTCACGCCGTACATCTATCGCCACGCCGAGCGGTTTCGTCTCTCCGGCTTCGGCTGCGAAGCCGACTACACGCACCATCGCTGGACGCTCGACACGCCCGAGGACGCGCAGGTCATACGCGCGATCTTCGATCACTTTCACGGCCGCGCGTTCGGCTGGCGCGACGTGCTCGCCGCCGCCGAAGCGCATCCCGAGTGGCAGGCGATCAACGCCGGCATCGAGCAGCGCGTCGTGCATTAACGCGCGGCGAGCGCGTGCAGTGCATCGCCGGTCAAGCGCTGCACCGTCCACGTCTCCATCGCCACGGCGCCGAGCTTGCGATAGAAGCCGAGCGCGGGCTCGTTCCAGTCGAGCACGGACCACTCGAAACGGCCGTAGTGGCGCTCGACGCAGAGCTTCGCGAGCGCGGCCATCAATTTCAGCCCGATGCCGCGACCGCGCGCCGCCGGCACCACGAACAGATCTTCGAGGTAGAGCCCCGGCTTGCCGAGAAACGTCGAGTAGCTCGTGAAGAACAGCGCGAAGCCGACCGGATCGGGATCGTCGGCGATCAGCACTTCGGCGGCGGGCCGCGGCCCGAACAGCGTCGCGCGCAGCTTCGCCTCATCGGCGACCACCTCGTGCGCGAGCCGCTCGTACTCGGCGAGCGCGCGGATGAACCCGAGCACGGTCGGAACGTCGTCGATCGTCGCGATGCGGATCATCCGCGAGGTGTAAGCCGATCGAGCATCGCTGTGAAGTCTTCCGGCAGCGCCGATTCGAGCCGCACGCGCTCGCCGGTGACCGGATGCTCGAAGCCCAGGGTCGCGGCGTGCAGCAGCATGCGCGGCGATGCGATCACCGGCCCGGTGTAATCGCGGACGTAGACTTCTTCACCGACGAGCGGATGGCCCGATTCGGCGAGGTGGATGCGAATCTGGTGCGTCTTGCCGGTCTCGAGCCGCACCGCGCACAGCGTCGCGCCGCGCAGCGCCTGGATCACGGCGACGTGCGTGACCGCGCGCTTGCCTTGCTCGATGCGCGACGTCGAACCGCGCAGGCCGTCGCCGCGATCGCCGACGAGATACGACTCGATCCGGCGCGGCGCGACGATGCCGTGCGCGACGCAGCGATACTCGCGCTCCATCGTGTGCGCGCGCAGCTGTGCGGCCATGCCGTGCTCGGCGCGCTTGGTCTTTGCAAACGCGAGCAGACCGCTCGTCGCGCGATCGATGCGATGCACGATGTGGAGCGGCACGCTCGTCGCCGGCTTGCCCATCCGCCGCCACGCGCCGCGGATCAGATCCATCGCGGTGCCGGTCTCTCGATCGTCGTACGGCACGCTCGAGATCCCGGCCGGCTTGTCGATCACGACGACGTGCGCGTCGTCGAACACGAGCACGCCTTCGCGCTCCGGATCGCGCGGCCGCGGCGCTGCCATGCGCAGCTCGACCGACTGCCCGACGCCGAGCCGGTGATCGACCTCGATCACGCGTGCGCCGTCGACGAATACCTTGCCGCTCGTGACGTGACGCTTCGCAACCGACCACGGCACGTCCGCGCGCTCTTTGACGAACGCGGCCACGGTCAGCCCCGGGTGCTCGACGATCCACGACACGCGGCTCATGGCTATCACGCCGTGGTACGAACGGGCATGGATCGCACGCTGTTCACCGAGGAGCACATCGCGTTTCGCCAGGCGTTTCGCCAGTTCATGGAGCGCGAGGTCGTGCCGAACCAGCCGCGCTGGCGCGAAGCCGGCCAGGTCGATCGCGAGCTCTGGCGCAAAGCCGGCGCGCAGGGCTTCTTGTGCCCGTGGCTCGAGGAGAGCTACGGCGGCGCCGGTTCGGATTTTATCGCGTCGACGGTGGTCATCGAGGAGCTCGCGAAGCACTACGAATCGGGCTTCGCGATGGCGCTGCACTCGGACATCGTCG
>DASXEF010000659.1:0-14158 GCA_036490255.1 Kofleriaceae bacterium | reverse complement strand
TCGGCGTGCCTTCGGCCGGGATCGCGCCGTGGCCGGTCGCCGACATCTCCGACGGCAACGGGAACGCGCCGAAGTGGCCCCAGCTGCCGGTCGTGATCTCGTCGCCGGCCGCCGATGCGAGCAAACGCTCGGCGTGCATGTCGGCGATCACCGGCTTGTAGTCGGCGACGACGTTGTGATCGGTCGAGACGATCAGATCGACACCGTCGGAGATGAACTCGTAGACGCGATCGCGCATCGGCACGCGCGAATCGGGCGAGCTCGCGGCGTGGACGTGAAAGTCGCCGGAGATCCAGCCCGGCGTGTCGACGACGTGCGCGAGCTTCGCGTGTAGCTCGGCGCCCGACGCGCGGATCGTCACGCGCTGCCTCTGCGTCGTCCATTCGATGCCGCGGCTGACCGTGACCTCGTACGTGCCGAACGGCAGCGCGACGACACCGACGCCCGATAGCGAGAACACGCGATTGTAGGCCTCGAGCCCGGCCTCGTTCTCGACCCCGATATCCTTCGAAAACTGCGGCTCGCGCGTCTTGTCGACGCCGATGAACGTCAGCTTGCCGGGCATGCGCTGGCCGGTCGCGGCATCCAAGATCTCGAACGACAGGCCGCCGGTCGGCGCGAGCTTCGGCAGCTTGCCGACCGGCGTCGAGCTCGTCGTGACGTCGGAGCCGAACGAGACATGCACGCTCGGGGTCGGCGGCTCCGACGATCCGGTGTTCGCCGGCGGGTGCGCCTCGATCGCCGACGGGCCGGCGCCCGCTGCCGCGTCGTCGAGCTCGTGCGCGTGGTCGCGCGCCTGGCAAGCGACGAGCGCGAGCACACAAAGCGGAAATCGCATCGGCGCATTGTATGCTGCCGACGTGCCCGTCGTGACGATCAGGAGTGGCGATGCAGCGCCGCTCGTCGTCGACGTGCCGGCCGGGACGTCGCTGTTCGAGGCCGGCGCGAGGCTCGCGGCCGGGATCGATACCGCGTGCGTCGGCAAGGGCACGTGCGGGCTATGCCGCGTGCGCATCGTCGGTGGCGCGGAACATCTCACGCCGTATTCCGACGAGGAGACCAAGCACCTCGGCAACGTCTATCACATCACGAAGGTCCGGCTCGCGTGCCGCACGCGGATCAGCGGCGACGTCACGATCGAGCTGGTGCGGAAGAAAAAGCGCTAGCGACGAGCCCGTGCTTCGGCCATGTATCGGGGCGGCGACGGCTTCGATGGCAATGCGAGCTCGCGCTCGCGCTAGCTGGGCCGCTTCGTCGCGCAGCGCTTCGGCTCGCCTTCGGCGACCTGGCAGGTCACGTTCCACTCGTACGGCGGATTGCGACCGGTGTTGATCAGGTGCAGCGTCTGCGAGCCGATCGGCAACCGCAGCCGCAGCGGATGCGTGACCGTCGTCGTGCCGATCTTGCTGCCCTTGAAATAGACGTCGCCCCAGCCGTTCGTCACCGACAAGTCGACCATGCCGTAGCGCTGCGCCGGCTTGAGCGTCTGATCGATCTCGGCGGTCTTGCCGATCTCGAGCGCGACCGTCATGTGCACCGGATCGTAGCTCGGCATCGTGATGGTCACCTCGGCGGCCTTCGCGGCGTCGAGATCGTCGCGCAACAGCGGCGTATCGCCGAGGCCCTTCTTGTCGACGGTGACCTGCGCGCCGGGCGGCGTCGTGACGATGTGCAGGCCGGCGTGCGCTTTGACCAGCCGCGGCGCGATCACCATCGTCTCGCCGGGCTGGACGACGCGATCTTCGTCGTACGCGACGTAGCCGGGCAGCTCGAGATGCACGCGCAGCTTCTCGTTCGCCGACACCCGCTCGCGGATCACCTGCGCGTGCGAGGTCGGCCGACCGAGTGGATGCACGATGCCGTCTTTGCCGGTGATCGTGCCCATCGCGCCCTCGGGAATCGGATCGATCGCGAAGATGCCGGTCTGCTCGGGCTGCACGATCGCCGCGTCGATCGGCGTGACGACCGGCGCGTCGTGCTGGCGCGTCATGAAGTACACCGCGCCCGAGCCCGCGATCACGACGCTGGCGACCCCGACGATCCCCAACCCGATGCGCGAGCGCGACGCGCCGGTCGTCGTCGGCGCGCGCGGCGTGTCGGATTTCTTCACCGCGCCGGTCGCATCCGACTTCGGCACCGCGCCGGTCGGCGGCGCGCCGGGCTCAGTCCGGCGATCCGGATCGAGCTTGGACAGCATGCGATGCAATCCGGTATCGGCGCCGATCTGCTCGCCTTCACCTTTGATCTCGGTCGCGTCGATCTCTTCGAGCCGCGACACGCCGTCCTCGCCGATGCGGCGGAACAAGCCGGTCGAGTGCTCGCCGCGCTCGTGCGCGTCGCCGGCTTCGAGCGTCTGCGTGCTCGGCGGCTTGTTCGACGTGACGGCCGTGCGCCGCGCGACGCTCTTTTCGGCTTGGCCGAGCTGCTTGCGGATCACGTCGTCGAGCTGCGCGCCCGAACCGTCGGTGCGGGGCGCAGGCAACACCGATGCGACCGCCTCGGCGACGTCGAGCGCGGTCGCCATGATGCTCGACTCGTACGACAGCTCGATCAGCGCGCGCAGCACGACGGTCGGGCGGTTCGGCCGATCGTTCGGCTTGCGCTGCAGCGGCGCGGCGAGGATGTCGTCGAGCCGCGATGGCAAGCCCTGGCGCAGCGAGCTCGCGCGCTTGATCTGCATCGTCTCGATGTTTTTGATGATCTCTTCGGCTTCGTCGCCCGGGAACAGCTTCTCGCCGGTGAACAGCTCGAACAGCACGCTCGCGGCCGAGAACAAGTCGCTGCGCGTGTCGAGCGTGTCGCCGCGCGCTTGCTCGGGCGACATGTAGCGCCACTTGCCCATGATCTTGCGCCGGCCGGGGCCGCTCGCTTTATGCGGCGACGCGGCGACCGCGATGCCGAAGTCGCCGATCTTCACCTCGCCCGCGCGCGAGATCAGGATGTTCGACGGCGAGATGTCGCGGTGGACGACGTTGTGCTGATGCGCGAAGTCGAGCGCGCGGATGATCTCGATCGCGATGTGGAACGCCGCGGGCAGCGGCACGAGCCGGCCCTCGTCCTTGAACTTGCGGAGCAGCGCCGCGAGGTCCAACCCGTCGACGAACTCCATCGCGATGAACAGCGACTCGCCGATGCGGCCGAAGTCGAACACCTGCACGACGTTCGCGTGCGACAGCCGCACCGCCACCTTGGCCTCGGCGATGAAGCGCGCTTCGAACTCGGGGTCGCGGGCGAGCTCGGGCAAGATCCGTTTGATCGCGAGCGTCTTCTCGAACCCGTGCGAGCCGTAGGCTTTGGCCAAAAATACCTCGGCCATGCCACCGACCGCGATGCGGTCGAGCACGTCGTAACGCTCGAGGGATTTTTGCAGTGGCTCGTCCATACGGCAGTGGAACCCCGCGCCCGACGCTTCCCCGGAAGGTGGCCTATAGTAAGGGAATGGGGCCCCGTGTGCCGGCTTCGGTGGCGATCTGTGCCGTCTTGGCGGTGCAGTCGGCCTACGCCGAAGAGACCCGCCGTCAGGTGGCCGTCATCGACCTTTCGGAGGACGCCGCCGCCAAGGAGCTCTCGGACCGCATCTATAAGGCGATCAACCTCAGCACGGCGCTGAGACCGCCCGACCGCCACGAGTTCGACCAGTACCTGTTCGACGAGTTCCTCGACGAGGACGGCCCGAGCATCGACGACGCGCAGACCCAGTACGCGTACGCCGATCGCGACCTGTTTCAGGCCTACAACTCGCGCGACGCCGCGAGCAACGCCGAGCGCGGCGAGCAGTATCTGCAGAACGTCGTGCCGACGGACAAGTCGCGCGGGCTCTACGCGCAGCTCGCGCTGCTCGACGGGATCGCGAAGCTCGACCAGCGCGATCCCGACGGTGCGGCGCGCGCGTTCGGGCTCGCGCATCGGCTCGATCCGTCGGCGATGCTCGATCCGGCGCGGTTCTCGCCCGACATCACGTCGGCCTTCCGCCACGCGATCGACGCCGTGCCGGTGCCCGGCAAGCTCGGCGTGCAGGGCTCGGGACGCGTGTGGATCGACGGCCAGGCGCGAGGCAATGCGCCGCTCGACGCGCTCGATGTCGAGCAGGGCGATCACTACATCGTGCTCACCGGCGACGATCGCCAGACGCGAGGCATCGCCGTGCGCGTCGACCAGAAGCCGACGCAGGCCGAAATCGAAGATGCGCCGCTGAGTCCCGGCCTGCAGGTCGCGCGTGCTCGGCTCGCACTGTCGAAGGCGGTCGCGAAAGCCGACGACGCGGCGCGTGCCGGCGCGATGCGCGAGCTCGCCGATCTGCTCGGCGTCGGCGACGCGGTGCTGATCTCGAAGCGGCTCGACGGCAAGCTCCAGTTCGAGACCTGGCGCGATCGCGCACCCGGTTTCTCGCCGCCGCAGCTCTACGTCTCGCAGAAACCGGAAGTGCTGCTCGAAGGGCTCGCGCCGGCATCGCGGCAGCCGAACGCGCCGGTCGAGGATCCGCGCGGGTCGGTCGGCGGCATCACGAAGCCGCTCGTGCCGGAGCCGGAGCAGCCGTGGTACGAACGCCGCTGGGTGCAAGCGTCGTGTGCCGTCGGAGTGGCCGCGGTGATCGTCGGCGTGATCTTGATCGCGCGCCGGGTCGAGGACGTTTCGATCAACCACGACATCATGAGTGGGATGTGAAGCTCGCGGCTGTCCTCATCGTCGTGGTCGTCGTTGCGTGCAGCCAGCCGCCGCTGACGTTGACGTTCGACGTCACCGACGGCGCTGAAGACGCGTGCTTTCTCACCGGCAATCAGCGCGCGACGACGTGCAGCGACGTCTCGTTGTCGTGTCGCTCGGTCGTGTCGATCCGCGTGTACAGCCCGAACGACGAGAGCTCGCCGTACATCTCGGTCTGCAAGGAGCTCACCGGGCAGCCCGATCTGTGCGCGATTGCCGGCGTCGACTTACCGGATCCGCCGCAGGGGCCGATTTCCGACCAGACGCTCGAGGTCGACATCGTCGTGTTCCCGTACTCGGCGGCGACGACCGATCCGGTCACCGGCGATCTCATTTGTCCGGTCGGCGTCTCGTTCGACGCCAACGGCTTTCCGATCGGCGCCGACGAGCCGTGCACGGATGCGCCGGCGACGCAGTGTCCGCCCGATCCGGCGATCGGCGGCCGCGCGTTCTATCACCCGGGCGATTCGGTCACCAACGTCGCGCTCGGCTGCGTCGATATCGCGCAGGTCGACAGCCCGACGTGCTCGGGCAGCGCGAGCGTCGAGATCATGGCCGCGGTCGACGACTTCGATACCGACGAATCGGTCCAGACCGCGCTCGCCGACGAGCTCACGGTCTCGGTCGGCGAGCCGGAAGCCACGCCGACCGGCAGCGGCACTCAGTACACGTTGGATCCGGCGAACGCGTTTCCGCTCGAGCTGACGACGATGGCGCCGGTGCCGGGTTGGAGCGCCGACATCGCCGCGAGCTTCACGTCGCCGTGCGTCGAGGTGCTCGAGGACGGCGCCGAGATGACCGCGACGCTCGCGTGCAAGTCGCACGTCGATCCCGCCGCGGCGTCGCTGCAATTCGAGGGCTGGCGGCTCTCGAAGTCCACGCTCGACCAGATCCTCGGCGCGCTCGGCATGGCCGAGTTTCCCGACACCGGCCTCGTCGTCGGCGTGGTGCTCGATCCGCTCGGCACCCCACTCGCGAACCAGACCGTGTCGTCGGGAACGGGCACGATCGAGTACTTGTCGGCGGATCGCTCGAGCGTCGTGGCCGGCGCGACGACGGCGTCGGGGATCTTCGTGTCGACCGACGCCGACTTCGGGACGTCGTGGAGCGTCGCGAGCGGCGTGCAGTCCGCGAGTGGGTACGGCGGCCTCGTCGAGGGTAAGGTGACGGTCGTCGTGCTGCAGTATCAAAACCCGGTGCAAGACTGATGGCGACGCGCAGCTGGCATCGCGTCGCGCTCGCCGTGCCGAACGGTGCGCCGCAGCTCGTGCTCGCATCCGGCGAGCACCCCGGCCAGGCGATCGGCGAAGCCGAGCACGCGATCGCGGGGAGCTTCGCGATCGCGATCGATCCCGCGACCACCGACGAGATTCCGCTCGGCGAATCGGTCGGCAAGGGCCACATCGTGCGGCTGCAGGCCGACGTCGCGCCGGCGCTGGCGACGTTTCACTGGCCGCGCGGCGTGCTGCCGGCGATCAGCGGGCAGGTCGGGCTCGCGACCGCCGAAGCCGGCTGGGTCGACCACGCGGGCGAAGGGCTCTACGTCGTCGAGGCGCAAGTCGACGCCGAGCATCTCGTCGATACGTTCCTGGGCATGCTCGAGCGCGCGCCGGTCGCCGACAACCTCGAAGTGCGCGTGCTCGATCATTACGAGCAGGGCACGACCGACGTGTGGCTGACGTCGCGCACGAACGCGAAGAAGATCATCCGATTCCTCGACGATCACGATGCCGAGCTGATCGACAACGGCCACGTCGAGCTGTCGATCTACTTGCGTGCGCAGAAGGCGACGTTGCGATTGACCGAGCACAAGACCGTCGTCTGGCTCGCCGACGATCGCGCGATGCAAGCCGACGTCGAGCGCTGGCTGCGCGAGCTGGCGGTGCCGCAACGCAGCGCGCTCGTCACGATCGAGAGCGCGCCGCACGTGCACTACCGCGTCGCGAAGTCGCTCAACCGCAAGAAGCTCGGCGACGAGCTCTACCGCCAGCGCATGCGCCGGGTCGATACGCTCAAGCCCGCGGTCGGCTGACCGACGCGTGGTCGCGCCACCAGAACCGGAGCTTGCGCTTCGCCCACGCGCCGGCGTAGTCGACGCCGATCCGCGGGCCGATCGCGAGCTTGTCGGGCGTCTCGTGCGCGGCGACGTAGAGCGGCCCCTTCGCGAGATCGAGCCGGTCACAGGTCGCGCGATCGATGCCCAACGCGCGCGTGACTTTGCCCGGGCCGCGGCCGACGTGCGGATCGTCGGGTAAGCCGGCGAGCGGCGCGATCGCACGCACCAACACGGCTTGGCCGTCGCCGTCGGGACCGGTGACGATGTTGAACATCTCGTGGACGCCGTAGCAGAGGTAGACGTAGCTGCGCCCGGCCGGGCCGAACATCACCGACGTGCGCGCGGTCGGTCCGAACCGCGCGTGACACGCGAGATCTTCCGGCCCGATGTACGCCTCGGTCTCGACGATCATGCCGGCGCGATCGCCGTGGACGAGCGCGCAGCCGATCAGCGAGCGCGCGACGTCGGCTGCTTCGCGCGCGAAGAACGCTTGATCCAATCGCTTCATGCCAGCAGGTGCGCGCGATCGGTCGTCGCGAGCACCGGCTGCACCCTAGCATCGCCGGCGAACGCGTCGAGCAGTGCAGTCGCGGTGGCGCGATAGCGATCGGGCGACAGCTCGCCTTGCAGCAAGCGAAATCGCACGAGCAACAGCGCGGTCTGCGCGACGTCGGACAGGCAGTAGCGCTCGATCGCGTCGAGCTGGCCGGCTTCGTAGAGTCCCGCGACCTGCGAGCCGTCGACGCCTACCTTGCCGGGCAGCCCGATCAGGTGGGCGAGCGCATCCAAGCTGCCGGCGCGCGTCGCGCCGTGATCGGCGAGCCAGTCGCACAGATCCAGGTGACCGTCGTCGGAGTAGCGCGCGCGAACGTTGCGCTCGCGGTAGTACCAGCGCATCGGCACGCCGTGACACAGCGAGCGCACCGCGATCACCGGCAGGTCGAACGAGCGGCCGTTGTACGTGACGAGCGTCGGCCGCGTGCGCTCGATCAGCTTCGCGAGCTCGGCGAGCAGGCCGCGCTCGCGCGCGTCGGCGGCAACGTCCGGACTCGGGTGCGACGCGACCACGCCGAACCGCTTGAGCCGATAGCCGTGATCGAGCCACGCGTAGCCGATCGTGACCACGCGATGCGCCCAGTTCGGCGGAAACGCGCTGGCGTTCGCGCTCGGATCGGGTGCGGTCCAGCGCTGCAGATCGGGGACGGTCTCGATGTCGAGGACCAGATATTCGGCGCTCGGCGTGCGGGCCACGGCCGGAACGTACCCGGCGAGTCTGACACCTACGACGCGATGCCGCGCTTCACGCCGAGCAGCGCGACCTCGTCGAGGATGCGCTTGATCTGCACCGGCTTCTTGAGCACGACCAGGCCGCGTGGCGCGTGCGTCGGATCCGCCGTCGACACCAACACCGGGATGTTGGCGAGCTTCGGATCTGCCTGCATCTTGCGATAGAGCCCGTTGCCGTCGAGCACGGGCATCGCGAGATCGAAGATCACGACGTCGGGCGGCGGCTGCGAGCCGAGCAGCTGCAGCGCTTCGGCGCCGTTCGCCGCGGTCGCGACGCGATAGCTCTTCGCCTCGAGCGCGTCGCGCAGCGTCTCGCGTAGATCGGACTCGTCCTCGACGAGCAAGACGCGCGGCGGGCCGGACGCCGATCGCGGCGGCTCGGTTATCGCGCTCGACCCGAGTGCAACCGCACCGGCGCGACGCGGCAGCTGCACGGTCACCGCGGTGCCGGTCGACGGCGTCGATTCGACGGTGATGTCGCCGCCGTGTGCGCGCGCGATCTGGCGCGCGATGAACATGCCGAGCCCGAGGCCGCTCGAGCGGCCGTGTTGCGAGCGGCCGCGGAACGGCTCGAACAGCGACGGCATGATCTCGTCGGGGATCGCGCCGCGGTTGTGGACGATCACGGCGACGTCGCGATCGCGGCCGACCACCGTCGTCGTGATCGGCGAATCACTATCGCCGTGGGCGAGCGCGTTGCCGACGAGGTTCGAGAACAGCTGGACGAGGCGCTCGGAATCGCCGGTCGTGTGCGCGTCGCCGACCGAATCGACCGTCATCGCGCGCTTCGGGTTCGCGCCGCGCAATTCCTCGACGGTGCGATTGACGATGTCTTTGACATCGACCGGCGCGTGATCGGCGGCGACCGTGAGCCCGCTGCCGAGCCGCGCGCGCGTGAGATCGAGCATCTGCTCGATCAGCGACGTCATGCGCCGGCCCGCGGCGATCATGCGGTCGAGCGTGCGCCTCGTCGTGTCGTCGCCGCCGCGCAGCGCGAGGAGCTCGGCGCCGGCGACCATCGCCGAGAGCGGGTTGCGCAGATCGTGACCGACCACGCCGACGAACAGCTCGTTGAGCCGCAGCGCGTTCGCGAGCTCCTGGCGCTGGCGCGCGAGCTCGAGAAACACGTCGACCTTGCTGCGCAAGATGTGCGGATCGATCGGCTTGTACAGGAAGTCGACCGCGCCCGATTCGTAGCCCTTGAACATGCGGCTGGGATCGCGCGAGCCGGCGGTGACGAAGATGATCGGCACGTGCTTGGTGCGTTCCGCGCCGCGCATCAGCTCGGCGAGCTCGAAGCCGTCCATCTCCGGCATCTGGACGTCGAGCAGCGCGAGGCTGACGTCGTGGATCAGCAGCAGCTCGAGCGCGGCGGCGCCCGAAGCTGCACGCAGGATCTCGACGCCGGTCTGGCGCAACAGCGCCTCGAGCGCCGTCAGGTTCTCCGGGGTATCGTCGACGAGCAGGATCTTGATCGTTTCGCTCATCCGGCGCGCTCCGCTAGAGGATTATCATCGAGCCCGGCCAAACATTCCGCGATTTGTCGCGCCGGCACGATCCGGCCGCGACCGCGCAACAAGGCGACCGCCGCCGCGGGCATGACCGCATGACGCGCCGTCGTCGGATCCTGCACGAACGCGCGACCGCCGGCCTCGGCGATGCGGCGCAACCCCGCCGCGCCATCCTCGTTCGCTCCCGACAGCAGCACGCCTGCGACGCCGGCCCCGAACGCGCGTGCGGCCGACTCGAACATCACGTCGATCGACGGCCGCGAGAAATGCACGGGCTCGTCGATCGACAACGCGAGCGTGCCGTCGCGCTCGAGCAGCACGTGATAGTTCGGTGGGGCAACGTGGATCGCAGCGCGCATCAGCGGTTGCTTGTCCTCGATCTCGAGGACGTGCAGCTTGGTCGCGCGTTCGAGCAATTCGGGCACGAGGCTCGCCGGATTCGGCGCCAGATGAAGCACGATGACGACCGGGATCGCGAACTGTACCGGCAACGCCGGCAAGATCGCGAGCAGCGCGTCGAGCGCGCCGGCGGATCCGCCGATGACGATGACGCGTGGATCGATCATAGCTTTTGGTAGATCCTCGCTTCGGGGACCAGCTCCGTGAAGGTTGGTGCGTGGCGCGTGAAACGCAACGTCTCCTTCAGCCCGAGTCCCAGAAAGCCCTTGCGGCAGATCGAGTCGCGCAACACGCCGATCGCGCGCTCCTGCAGCTCGCGCTCGAAGTAGATGAGCACGTTGCGGCACGACACCAGCTGCATCTCGGCGAATGCGCTGTCGGTGGCGAGGCTGTGGTCGGAGAACACGATCGCCTTTTTCAGCGAGCTCGAGAACACGGCGTTGCCGTACGCCGCCGAGTAATAGTCGGCCAGCGACGATTTGCCGCCGCCGAGCCGATGGTTCTCCGAAAACTTCGGCAGCCGATCGGTCGAGTACACGCCGGCTTGCGCGACGCGCAGCGAATCGGGGTTGATGTCGGTCGCGTAGATCAGCGCGCGATCGAGCAGGCCTTCTTCGGCGAGCAAGATCGCGAGCGAGTACGCCTCTTCGCCGGTCGCGCAGCCGGCGACCCACAGCTTGAGCGACGCGTACGTGCGCAAGTACGGCACGATGGTCTCGCGCAGCGCCTTGAAGTAGATCGGGTCGCGGAACATGTCGCTGACCTGCACGGTCAAGAACCGCAGCAGCTCGGTGAACGCGCTCGGCTGGGCGAGCACGCGCTCGGTCAGCCGCGTGATCGACGGCAACTTGAAGTGGACGAGCGCGGCCTGCATGCGGCGCAGTAGCGACGCCTCCGCGTAGCTACGGAAATCGTAGTGATACGCGCGATAGATCGCGTCGAGCAGCGCCGACAGCTCGCGGTCGCGCGGCGGCCGTTCTGTCACTTGCGGATCCATACCCTCGCCAAGGACAGGAGCTTGTCGACGTCGAGCGGCTTCGCGATGTAATCGTTCGCACCGGCCGCGATGCAGCGGTCGCGATCGTCCTGCATCGCCTTTGCGGTCAGCGCGATGATCGGCAGCTTCGCGAACCGCGGCTCTTTGCGCAGCTGGCGCGTCGCTTCGAGCCCGTCCATCTCGGGCATCATGATGTCCATCAGCACGAGATCGATCTGCGGGTTCGCCTGCAGCGCGGCGAGCGCTTCGCGGCCGTTGCGCGCGATCTCGATCTTCGCGCCTTTGGGCTCGAGCACGGCGGTCAGCGCGAACACGTTGCGCACGTCGTCCTCGGCGATGAGGATCTTGCGGCCTTCGAACACCGACTCGCGGTTGCGCGCGTCGCGCAACATCCGCTGGCGCTCGGGCGGCAGCTCGGACTCGACCTGGTGCAGGAACAGCGTGACCTCGTCGAGCAACCGCTCGGGCGAGCGCGCGCCCTTGATGATGATCGAGCGCGAGAACTTCTCGAGCTCGTGGACCTGGTCGGTCGACAGCGATCGGCCGGTGTAGACGATCACCGGCGGGAACGCGTACTGCTCGCCGCCGGCCATCTCTTCGAGCAGCTCGAGGCCGCTGCGATCGGGCAGCGCGAGATCGACGACCATGCAGTCGAACGTCGAGCCGCGCAGCAGCTCGAGCGCTTCGTTCGCGCTGCCGGCCGTGATCGTCTCGACGTCGTCGCCGGCGAGCAGCTTCGCGGTGCTCTCGCGCAGCACGGCGTCGTCTTCGACGATCAACACGCGCCGCAGCTTCTGCGTGAATTTCGCCTCGAGGTGCTTGATCGCGATCGCGAGCTGCTCGCGCTCGATCGGCTTGAGCGCGTAACCGACCGCGCCCATCTCGAGCGCGGTGCGCGTGTGATCGACCGCCGACACGATGTGCACCGGTACGTGGCGCGTGCGCGGATCGCGCTTGAGCGAATCGAGCACGGCAAGGCCGGAGCGGTCGGGCAGGCCGACGTCGAGCACGATCGCGCTCGGCAGATAATGCCGCGCGAGCGCGAGACCGTCCTCGGCGGACATCGCGACGAGGCCCTGGAACTCGAGCTCGTGCGCGAGGTCGAAGAGCACTTTCGCGAACGAGACGTCGTCCTCGATCACGAGCAGCGAGCGCGACGCCGACGTCACGTTGGCGCGATCGTCGGCGAACGGCAGCGTCGCCGTTTCGGGCGGCTTCGGACCGCGCGTGCGCGGCACGCTGATCGTCGAGGTCGGCAATGTTGGTGTCGCGATCGGCTGCTGCTTCGTGATCGGCGCGCCGGTCGAGTGGCCGGCGTACTTGATCGGCAGCGCGAGCGTGAACGTGCTGCCACGGCCGGGCTCGCTCGCGACGCGCAGGTCGCCGCCGAGCAGGCGCGCGAGGTCGCGCGAGATCGATAGCCCCAAGCCGGTGCCGCCGAACTTGCGCGTGCTCGCCGCGTCGACCTGACGGAACGCCTCGAAGATCCGCTCGTGCTGATCCGCCGGAATGCCGATGCCGGTGTCGCGCACGGCGAACGTCAGCACGTCGCGATGCTGCTCGATCGTCAGCGTGACGCCGCCGTGCTCGGTGAACTTGAGCGCGTTCGACAGCAGATTCTTGATGATCTGGTTGAGTCGCGTCGGATCGGTCTCGAGCGCGTCGACGCCGGCGCCGACGACGAAGTCGAGCTCGAGGCCCTTCTGCGTCGCGACCTGCGCGAATGCCGAGCGCAGATCGTCGATGGTGCGGCGAATCGTCACCGGCTCGGGCCGGACGTCGAGCATGCCGGCTTCGATCTTCGACAGATCCAAGATGTCGTTGATCAGCGTGAGCAGATCGTTGCCGGCCGAGTAGATCGTCTCGGCGAACTTGACCTGCTCTTCGTTGAGGTTCTTGTCGCGATTATCCGCGAGCAGCTTTGCGAGGATCAGCGAGCTGTTGAGCGGCGTGCGCAGCTCGTGCGACATGTTCGCCAAGAACTGCGACTTGTACTCGTTCGCGCGCTGGAGCTCGTCGCCGGCGCGCGCGAGCTCGTCGCGCTGTTGCGCGAGCGACTGCGTTTGCTCCTCGAGCTGCGAGTTGATCTGCTCGAGCTCGGCCTGCTGGTTCTCGAGCTGCGTCTGCGACACTTGCAGCGCGCGCGCCTGTTGCTCGAGCTCCTCGTTCGAGACGCGAAGCTCTTCGCCTTGCGCTTGCAGCTCCTCGGCTTGGCGCTGAGTCTCTTCGAGCAGCTCTTCGAGCTGCTGGCGATCTTTCGCCGTGCGCATCGCGACCGCGATCGCCTCGGAGACGCGCTGGAGCGCCGCGACCTCGACCTCGTCGACCGCGTGCATGAACGCGAGCTCGGTGACCGCTTGCACCCGGCCGTCGACCGACGCCGGCAGGATCACGACCTCGCGCGGCGCGCTGCGACCGGTCGCCGACGACACGTCGAGGTAGCTCGCGGGCACGTCGCGCAGGTGCACGAGCGCGCCGGTCTTCGCGGCCTCGCCGGTGACGCCTTCGCCGAGCGGGATCGTCGTGTTGGCTTCGGCGCTCGCCGGCAGCGCGTGGCCGGCGACCCGGCGCAACGAGCCGTTCTCGCGCAGATACACCGCGCCGAGCTGCGCGTCGACCGAGGTCGAGAGCGTGCGCAAGATCTTCTCGCCGAGTGATTCGACGCGAACGTCGCCTTGCAGCTGCTCGGTGAGCTTGACCTGCACGCGACGCGTCCACGACTCGGCGGCGACCGCGCGATAGTCGCGCGACGACAGCACCGCGATCAGCGCGAACATCGCGAACAGCAGCGCGACGCCGCCGAATACGACGTACGTCGAGCTCGACACGGTCGATTCCCAGTCGGCGGTGCGCGCGTCGAGCAACTTGCGCTCGTTCGTGAGCATCGTCGCGACCAGCTCGCGGATCTTGTCGGTGTAGTTCTTGCCGCGGTCGGTGAGCACGCGCGCGATCGCCTCGGCGGTTTCGCCGTTGCGTTTGAGCCGGATCGTCTCGCTGAGCTCGTCGAGCTTGGATTGGATGAGCGGCGTGAGCGAGCTGATCGCGAGCTGGTGATCGGAGTTGTCGAGCGTGAGCTGGCGGAGCACGAGCAGATCGCCGGCGAGCGCCGCGCGCGCCACTTCGTAGGGCTCGAGGTAGCTCTCGCGGCCGGTCAGCAAGAAGCCGCGCTGGCCGGTCTCGGCGCCGATGACGTCGCCTTCGACC
>DASXEF010000657.1:0-5048 GCA_036490255.1 Kofleriaceae bacterium | reverse complement strand
ACCTCGCCCATGCCGCCGCGCCCCAGCCGCGCCGTGATCCTGAAGTTACCGATCGACTCCCCGATCACGCTATCCACATCGTATCACTACGCGAGGCGCAGGATCTGCGGCGCGATCGAGCCGATGATCGCGAACAGGATCTGCGACAGCAGGTCGCGCAGCTCGTCGCGCGGCAGCCGTGGCGTGACGCACCAATCGATCGAGACTTGCTCGACGAAGCCGATCCAACCGCGCACCGCGATCGCGAAGCGCGGGTTGTTCGCGAGTAGCGGCGCGAACGGCGAGCCGTCGAGGAACTGGTCGGAGAGCTGGCGGCGCACGTTCTCGATCACCTGGGCGACTTCCGGATCCGAGCCGATGCCGCCGCGCATGAGCGCGACAAATGCGCGTGCATGTAGCGTGATGTGATCGAGGTACGCATCGATCCCGGCGCGCACGCGGTCGGCCGGTGGCAGCTCTTGCGAGATCGCGTTGACGCGGGCGACCAGCTCGTCGGCGATCACGCGCAGCGCGGCGACGTAGAGATCGCGCTTCGTCGGAAAGTAGTGATAGAGCAGGCCCTTCGAGATCTTCGCTTCGCGCGCGAGATCGTCGATCGAGACCTCGTCGTACGAGCGATCGGAGAACACGCGGCGGGCGAGCCCGAGCAACTGCAAGCGGCGCTCGTCGGTGTCGAGGCGCACGCGCGGCTTCACTTTGCGCAGCGCGCGGCGGACGAGACGACGGGCAGTTGCCACGCGCCGACTATATCAGGCCCACAAACGTCGCTATTGACTTCCGGTCAATAGTGGCTACGCTCGAATCATGGCGATCCCGATTCCACGCGATCCTGCGATCGACTTATCGACGGTGCCGCGCCACTGGTTTGCCGGCAACGCCGTCGCGACGGCGATCTCGAACGGCGTCAATCTGCTGTTTCCGTCCGGCGAGCGGTTCTTCGTTCGCTCGGTCAAACACTTCGCGGATCAGATCAGCGATCCGACGCTGCGCGCGCAGGTCAAAGCGTTCTTCAAGCAAGAGGGCCATCACGCGCGCGCGCACGATCGGCTCAACGACGTGATCCGCGGCCAAGGCTTCGCGATCGACGCGTTCATCGCGCGCTACGAAGCGATCTCGCGATGGATCGAAGATCGCGTGCCCGCGAAGCTCAACCTCGCCGGCACCGCGGCCGCCGAGCACTTCACCGCGATCCTCGCCGACGGCGCCTTCTCCGAAGGCTTGCTCGACGAGCTTCATCCCGCGATGCAAGAGCTGCTCGCGTGGCACGCCGCCGAGGAGATCGAGCACAAAGCCGTCGCGTTCGACGTGCTGCGCACGATCGATCCGTCGTACGCGCTACGCGTCGCCGGGCTCGCGTACGCGACCGTGATGCTCGGCGGCTTCTGGCTGGGCGCGACGATCATGCTGCTGCGCGACGAGAAGCTGTCGTGGCGCGGGTTGCGCAAGAGCGCCAAATTCGCCGCGAAGCGCGATCCGGTCGTGTCGCGCGTGTTCGCGAACGGGATCCGGCAGTACATTCGGCGCGACTTTCACCCGAGCGACAACGCCAACGAGCATCTCGCTCGCGAGTGGTTTGCAAGGCACGGGCTGCCGTTCACCGAGGCTGCATGAATCATCGAGATAAGATCGTCGTAGTCACGGGCGCGGGTAGCGGCATCGGCCGCGCGACCGCGCTCGCGTTTGCCAAGCACGGTGCGCGCATCGCCGCGTGCGATGTCGATCAGGCGCGGCTCGATTCGCTGCGCGCCGAGCTCGGCGATCGCGCGCTCGTCGTCACGCGCGTCGACGTTTCGGATCGCGCGCAGATGTCGGGCTTCGCCGGGCAGGTGCACGCGAAAGCGCCCGCGGCCGACGTCGTGATCAACAACGCCGGCGTCGCCGTCGGCGGCTCGTTCCTCGACACGTCGCTCGACGATTGGGACTGGGTCGTCAAGATCAACTTGCTCGGCGTCGTCCACGGCTGCCACTTCTTCGTGCCGAACATGGTCGACGCGAAGCAGGGCGGCCACGTCGTCAATATCTCGAGCATCTTCGGCATCTATCCGGCGACGCAGACCAGCGCGTACGTCGCGACGAAGTTCGCGGTGCGCGGGTTCTCGCTGTCGCTGCGCGACGAGCTCGCGCCGCATCGCATCGGCGTCACCGCGATCTGCCCGGGCATGATCGCGACGGAGATCGTCAAGGACGGCCGGATGTCGGGCGTGGTCGACGGCGAGCGCAAGCAGAAGATGACGAAGCTGTTCGAGCGCCGCGGGTTGCCGCCCGCGAAGGTCGCCGAGGCGATCATGGCCGCGGTCGAGACGAATCCGGCGGTGCGCACCGTCGGCCGCGACGCGCGCATGCTCGCGGCACTGACACGGCTCGCGCCGAACAGCGTGAGCAAGCTCGGCAGCACGCTCGCTCGACGATTCCTGTAGTCTTCGCGCGTGTTCGAAGGCTTCTCGCGCAACGCGCCGGCGTTCTTTCACGAGCTCGCCGCCGAGATGAACAAAGAGTGGTTCGACGCGAACAAGCAGCGCTACCTCGACGATTGGGTCGCGCCGATGACCGCGTTGCTCGACGAGATTCGCGCCGGGCTCGCGAAGACCTACGCGCCGAAGCAGCTCGAAGCCAAGGTGCTGCGCATCTATCGCGACACGCGCTTCGCCCGCGACAAGACGCCGTACAAGACGCACATCGCCGGTCGGATCGGGCTGACGCAAAAGAAGCCCGTCGATGGTGGAGTCAGCGCGATGTACGTGCACCTGGGCATCGACGACGAGTTCATCGGCGCCGGCACCTACTTCTTCGACGACAAGCAGCTCGCGAAGTGGCGCAAGCTCGTCGCCGCCGACAAGACCGGCAAGCCGATCGAGGCGCTGATCGCGAAGACCCGCAAGCGCGGCTACTGGGTCGGCGGCCACGACGACTACGTGCGCGTACCGCGACCGTTTGCCGCCGACCATCCACGCGAGGCATTGCTCCGGATGAAGGGCCTGACCGTCGGCTTTCCCGAGATGCCGAAGGGCATGCTGCACCAGGCCAAGCTCGCGAGCTGGCTCGTCGCGCACGGCAAGGCCGCTGCGGCGATCGTCACGATGATCAGCGACGAGCTGAGATAACGCAGTGCGCTCGACGTCGAATCGGTCATCATTAGGAGAATGAGGCTCGCCGAGACCGTCCGTAGCTCGACCGCCCTGGGCTTTCTCGCCGGCGCCGGCATCGTCGTCGCGCTCGCGGTTCGGCCGACGCCGCGCCTTGCCACGCCGCCGATCGTGCAGTTCGATGCGCCCCACGAGCTGACGATGTCCCTCGAGGATGACTGCGCGAGCGACGTCGCGGTGGTGAACGGCCGTTACGTGGTCACGCTGGAGATGCCCGACCACGGCAACTGCACCAAATCGGTGCGCGTTTATCACCTCGAAAACGACCACCTGGTCAGCGATTGAAAAAGCTGCGGCGGGGCCCTAAGGTCCCGTCGTGAAGCTCGCGACGCTACGCGACGGTACCCGTGATGGCCGGCTGCTCGTCGTGCGAGCGGACGGCGAAGCAGCGGCGCCTTCGCCGTCGCAATGGCCGAGCCTGCAATCGGCGCTCGACGACTGGAGCGAAGCGGAAACGCCGCTCCGGTCGATCGCCGATCGCCTCGATCGCGGCGATCAAGACGGCGTGCCGGTCGATCCGACGCGGCTCGGCGCACCGTTGCCGCGCGCCTATGAATGGGTCGACGGCTCGGCGTTCTTGAACCACGTCCGCTTGGTTCGCAAAGCGCGCAACGCCGAGGTCCCGCCGACGCTCGAGACCGATCCGTTGATCTATCAAGGCGGCTCCGGCGACATGCTCGGCCCGCGCGACGCGATCAGGCTCGTCGATCCGTCATGGGGACTCGATTTCGAATCTGAAGTCTGCGTGATCCTCGGCGACACGCCGCAGGGCACGAAAGCCGCCGACGCGGCGAAGCACGTCGCGCTGCTCGCGATCTGCAACGACTGCACGCTGCGCAGCTTGGTGCCGACCGAGCTCGCGAAGAGCTTCGGGTTCTTCCAGAGCAAGCCGGCGACCGCGTTCGCGCCGTTCGCGGTCACGCCCGACGAGCTCGGCACCGCGTGGCACGGCGGGCGGGCGCAGCTGCGCGTCCGCTCGACGTACAACGACAAGGTCGTCGGCGATTGCGACAGCGGCCCGGAGATGCATTTCAGCTTCTTCCAGCTGATCGAGCACATCGCGAAGACGCGACGCTTCACCGCCGGCACGATCTTGGGCAGCGGCACGGTCTCCAATGCCGACCGCGCGCGCGGCATCTCGTGCTTGGCGGAAGCGCGGATGATCGAGACGATCGAGACCGGCAAGCCGATCACGCCGTTCATGAAGAAGGGCGATCGCATTCGCATCGAAGCGATTCCGAATCTGTTCGGCGCGATCGATCAGGAGGTCGTATGAAGCTCGTCCTGCACAACTACTGGCGATCGTCCGCGAGCCATCGCGTTCGCATCGGGCTCGGCCTCAAGGGGCTCGCGTTCGATTACGTCGCGATCAACATCGTCAAGCGCGATCAGTTCGCCGACGCCTATCGCGACAAGAACCCGATGGCGCAGGTCCCGACGCTCGAGATCAGCGAGGACGACGGCAAGGTCGTGACGATCGCGCAGTCGTTGCCGATCCTCGAATATCTCGACGAGCGCTTCGCCGGCGCGCCGCTGTTGCCGAAGGATCCGTATCTGCGCGCGCGCTGCCGCATGCTCGCCGAGATCGTCAACTCCGGCATCCAGCCGCTGCAGAACCTGACGGTCACGAAAGCGGTCAAAGACTTCGGCGGCGACGAGAAAGCGTGGCCGCAGCCGTTCATCGCCGACGGGCTCGCCGCGTTCGAGCGCAGCGCGCGCGACATCGCCGGGCAATTTTCCGTCGGCGACTCGCCGACGATCGCCGATTGCTTCTTGATCCCGCAGCTCGCATCGGGGCGCCGCTTCGGCGTCGACGTCGCGCGCTTCGAGCAGCTCGTCCAGATCGAGCGCCACTGTCTCGCCTTGCCGGCGTTCGCAAACGCCGTCCCCGATCGCCAACCCGAC
>DASXEF010000488.1:0-10206 GCA_036490255.1 Kofleriaceae bacterium | reverse complement strand
GCCGGTCACGCCGAAGCTGATCTCGACCGACGGCACCAGCACGAGCTGCGTGTCGCCGAGCTGCGACGACACCGAGCAGACACTCGACATGACGCAGGCACTCGGCATGGCGCCGGGCATCAGCGGCCTCTACGTCTACGTCGGCAACACCGACACCGCGATCATCAGCGCGATGACGGTGACGAGCGACGCGCCGCTGTCGAAGCAGATCTCGTGCTCGTGGGGCTGGACGCCGGCGGATCCCGGCTCGCTCAACGGTTACTGGGAGACGATGGCCGCACAGGGCCAGAACTTCTTCGCCGCGTCGGGTGACTCGAGCACGTGGTCGAAGAGCAACGAAGCGTGGCCGGCAGACGCCGCGTTCGTCGTCTCGGTCGGCGGCACGGATCTGAACACGACCGGCGCCGGTGGCGCGTGGGCGTCGGAGACCGCGTGGGCGAGCTCGGGCGGCGGCATCACGCCCGACAGCATCGCGATCCCGTCGTGGCAGACGGCGGCGGCGGCGACGTGCAACAGCGCGGGCCTCGGCTGCTCGAAGACGCTGCGCAACGGACCCGACGTCTCGGCGAACGCGAACTACACGTTCTACGTCTGCGCGGATCAGACGACGTGCACCGCGAACGACTACGGCGGCACGAGCTTCGCGGCGCCGATGTGGGCCGGTTATCTCGCGCTCGCGAACCAGCAAGCGGCGACGAACGGCGATTCGATCGGCTTCATCGATCCCATCATCTATCCCGCCGCGAACGCGACGCTGTTCCACGACATCACGAGCGGCACGAGCGGCAGCTTCCACGCGGCCGCCGGCTACGACCTCGTGACCGGTTGGGGCAGCCCCGACGGCGCAGGTCTCATCAACCTGCTCGCCGGCACGACGACGACGCAGCCGAGCTTCACGCTGTCGTCGGCGCCGAGCAACGTCTCGATCACGCAGGGCGGCGCCGCCGGTACCAGCACGATCACCGTGATCGATGCCGGTGGCTTCACCGGCAACGTCACGCTCGCCGCGTCGGGCTTGCCGACGGGCGTCACCGCGTCGTTCGGTACGAATCCGACCAGCGGCTCGAGCGTGCTCAGCCTGACGGCGAGCTCGACGGCGACCACCGGCACCGCGACGGTCAAGATCACGGGCACGTCGGGCTCGCTCACCGCGAGCACGACGGTCGCGCTGACGGTCAGCGCCGTCGCGACGCCGAACTTCACGACGACCGCGTCGCCGGCCAGCGTCACCGTGACGCAAGGCACGAACGGCACGAGCACGATCACGATCGCGTCGCAGAACGCATTCTCGAGCGCCGTCACGTTGTCGGCGACCGGGCTGCCGAGCGGCGTGACGGCCGCGTTCAGCGCGAACCCGGTCACGCCGGCGGCGAACGGTAGCGCGACGAGCACGTTGACGCTGACCGCGAGCTCGACCGCCGCGACCGGCACGGCGACCGTGACGATCACGGGCACGTCGGGCTCGCTGACGCACTCGACGACGATCGCGCTGACGGTCAACCCGGCGACGACCGGCACCGCGACGTTCACGATGTCGCTGTCGCCCGCGTCGTTCACCGTCGACGACGGCTCGACCGTGAGCACGACGTTGACGCTCAAGAGCGTGAACGGCTTCACCGGTGCAGTCACGCTCGGCGTCAACGAGTTCCCGAGCGGCGTCACGGCGACCGCGTCGACCGATCCGGTCACCGTGCCGGCGAACGGCACGGCGAAGGTGACGCTCAAGTGGACGGCGGCGCGTCGCGCAGCGCGCGGCACGACGACGATCGAGCTGATGGGCACGTCGGGATCGACGCAGGTGTCGATCCCCGTCGCGATCACCGTCGCGCGCTAGTCGCGATCGGTTCGTCGCAAGCGCCACCGCTGTACGTTCAGCGGTGGCGTTTTTTCGTACTACTTAGCTCTCGAGGCGTCGCGTTGCCGGCCGCAGCGCCCACGATGCGAGGGCGATCGCCGCGAACACCAGCGGGCTCGCGACGTGTGCGGCACCCATGTGGGAGACCGCGTTCGAGACCGCGGCGCCGGTGAGATCGAAGATCGCGCCGGCGTACGCCCACTCTTTGAGCCGCGGCAGCTTCGGCGCGAGCAGCACGATGCCGCCGAGCAGCTTCCACACGCCCAAGATGACCAGCATGTACGCCGGATAGCCGAGGCGAGCCATGCCTTCGACGTTGTCGTGCAGCATCGCGACGCTCGCGATCCCACCGCCGAGCAACACGAGCGCGACGATCGATGTGGTGATCCAATACCCGAGAGCTCTCGTCATATCGAGGTGACGAACGAGCCCGCGCGAACGTGACGATCAATGAATCGGCAGATCCGCGACGAGGTAGCCCGGGGCGCCCGACACCGTCGGTGCGCCGAGCGTCACGCCCGCGATCGACGGCAGCGGCAGGTTCGCCAGCGCCGAGCTCGCTTGGCCGCCGATGATCGGCCACACACCGGCGACGAGCGTCTCGACCTCGGTGTCGCCGAGCGGCCGGGCGCCGTCGTCGGCTTGCTCGGTCACGGTCGCGAACACCGTCGGCGTGCCGAGCGTGAGCGCGACGCTGCCGTTTGTCGCAGAAGCGGAAACCGCCGTCTGCAGCGACAGCGCGACCTGTTGCAGCGGCGTGCCGCCGGCATCTTCGACCGCGATCATCGCGTCGCCCATCGCGAGCTGCAGATTGCCGGTGCCATCGGACGTCACGGTCGGCGGCAGCGACAGCGACAGCGCGAGCTGCGTCGCGTCCGGATCGAGCAACGCCGCGGCGATCGACAGATCCGACGCCGGGACGGTCTTGTCGAACGCGCCGGCCGCCCACAAGCCGGCGAGCAGCGAGTTGACGAGATCGCATTCGACCGCGACGCCGAGGTCCGTGCTCTGCGCCATCAGCGACGGCGACGCCGGCATCGGCGCGCTGAAATACATGCCGCCGGCGCCGCCGGTGACGAGCGCCTTCGCGCCGAGCTCGACGTAGAGCCCGGTCGCCGAGATCGACGACTTCGACGGCGTGACGGTGAGCGCCGTGGTCTGGCCGAGGATCGTGCCGGAGAAGCTCTTCGCGACGAGGCCGGCGAGCGTTTGGTTCGCGAGCGGCGGCACTTTGCTCTCGATCATGCTCGCGAGGCTGTTCTGCACCGCCGATTTCACCGCGCTCGTGACGAGATCGGTCAGCTCGCTCGGCAGGCTGCCGACGTCGAGCGTGAAGCCGTCGAGTGTGACGGTCGCCGACGGCAAGGTCGTCGCGATCTTGCCGCCGCTGATCGACGCGCCGAGATCGCCCGAGATATGCGCCGCCGTCGCGCCGACCGTGATCGTCGTCGAGCCGCCGAGGCACGCGACTTTGTAGGTCGCGTTCAGCTTGACCGTGATGTTGTCGATCGTGACGTCGGTCGCGAGCGCGTTCGCTTTGGGGGCGAGCGCGACGTCGATGTCTTCGAGCGCGATGCTCGTGATGTCGATGACCGCGCCGAGACAACCGGTGTTGTCGTAGACCGGGTTGAGCGCCTGCGCGGCCTGCGTGAAGTCGATCGCTTTTGCATCGCTCGCGATCGCGTCGCCGATCGCGGTGAGCGCGGCAGGCGAGGCCTCGGCGGCGATCGTCGCTTGCTCGGAGCCATCGCTGGTCGCGAGCGTGCCGGCGAGCACGGCACGAACATCGCGCGTATCGCTGCCGGTCTCGTCGATCGCGTGGGTCTCGATCAGCGAGATGCCGGGCGTGACCTGGACCTCGGTCGAGAACGATCCGTCGGAGCCGACCGCGACGCCGGCGCTGTTGATCGTCACCGTCGGCGTGCCGCTCGACACCGTCGCGGTGCCGCTGACCGTCACCGAGCCGCCCGCGACGTTGGTGCCGCGCCCCGGCGCCGTGATGATCAACACCGGCGGCGACGACGGCTCGTCGGGTGTCGTCGCGCTGGTTCCGCACGCCGCGGCGAGGACCAGGATGCATGCGCGTTTCATCATCACTGCGCTCCAAGTGCAACGGCCGCGCCCGCTGTATGTGCCGAAACTCTAAAGAATCCTTCCCGCGAACTGCGGGCCGCCCACCGCACACGGCAATGCGCAGTGCGTGATAAGACGCTCGACAATGGCTGACACCGAGCTCCCGCATACGCTGGGCGAGCGCGCCGCGAGGCAGCTGTCCAACACCACGAAGACGCCGCCGCAATGGGTCGGCGTCACGCCGCGCTGGCTCGTCCAGATGCTGCCGTGGACGCCGGTCGAGGCCGGCGTGTACCGGCTCAATCGCGTGATCGACGACGCGATCAACCAGCGCTGCAACCCCGACGACGACGAGCCGCGCACGCTCGATCGCGTTCGCTATCAAGAGCAACCGCGCGAGTACACGCTGTCGGTCTGCACGAAGACGATCGAAGTCCACACGCGCGTCTCCGATCTGTTCCGCAGCCCGATGGATCAGACGAAGGAGCAGCTGACGGTCGCGGTCGAGAAGCTCAAAGAGCGGCAAGAAGACGAGCTGGTCAACAACGGCGCGTACGGCCTGCTCAACAGCGCGCACGACTCGATGCGCGTCAAGCCGCGCGCCGGCGCGCCGACGCCCGACGATCTCGACGAGCTGATCTCGCGGGTCTGGAAAGAGCCCGCGTTCTTCTTGGCGCATCCACGCGCGATCGCCGCGTTCGGCCGCGAATGCACCCGCCGCGGCGTGCCGCCACCGACCACGACGATGTTCGGCTCGCCGATGCTGACCTGGCGCGGCCTGCCGCTCATCCCGTGCGACAAGCTCCACGTCAGCGGCAAGAAGACCGACATCTTGCTGATGCGCACGGGCGAGAAGAAGCGCGGCGTGATCGGTCTGTTCCAACCCGGCCTGCCGGGCGAGGTCAGCCCGAGCTTGTCGGTCCGGTTCATGGGCATCAACCAGCAAGGCGCCGCCGGCTACTTGCTGTCGCTGTATTGCTCGGCGGCGGTGATGACCGAAGATGCGCTCGGCGTGCTCGAGGGTGTCGAGGTCGATCGCTATCACGACTATGGGCCCTGAAGATCTGCCCAATTTCTCGACGGTGATGAACCCGTCGATGCCGGCCAGCGCGCCGGGCGTCTCGCCGATCGGCCAAACGCCGTCGCCGCCGGTGACGATTCCGGACAGCTTCGCGATGCTGACCACGCCGGGCGCGATGATCACGATTCCGTTTGTCGCAGATGCGCCGGCGGCGTCGCCGGAGCCGCAACGCCCGGCGCAACCGATCGACGCGCAGCCCGAGTTTCCGAACAGCGTGTTCGAGTTCCCCGCGACCGAGCACGTCGCGCTCGTCGAGCCGGCGCCGAAGCCGCGCGAGACCACGTCGCAATTCGATCCGAACCTCGTCCGCGCGGACTTTCCGATCCTCGAAGAGCGCGTCCACGGCGGCAAGCGGCTCGTGTGGCTCGACAACGCCGCGACGACGCAGAAGCCGCGCGCGGTGATCGATCGGCTCGTCAAATACTACGAGCACGAGAACTCCAACGTGCATCGCGCGGCGCATGCGCTCGCGGCGCGCGCGACCGACGCGTACGAAGGCGCGCGCGAGACCACGCGCAAGTTCCTTGGCGCGAGCTCGCCGAGCGAGATCATCTTCGTCCGCGGCGCGACAGAAGGCATCAACCTGATCGCGAAGGCGTGGGGCAAGCGCTTCATCGAGCGCGGCGACGAGATCGTGCTCACGCACCTCGAGCACCACGCGAACATCGTGCCGTGGCAGCAGTTGTGCAGCGAGGTCGGCGCCAAGCTGCGCGTCGCGCCGGTCGACGATCGCGGCGACGTGATCGTCGAGGAATACGAGAAGCTGATGTGCTCGCGCACGAAGCTCGTCGCGTTCACGCAGGTCTCGAACGCGCTCGGCACGGTCACGCCGGCTCGCGAGATGATCGAGATCGCGCATCGCTGGGGCGCGACCGTCGTGCTCGACGGCGCGCAGGCGGTCTCGCACATGCCGGTCGACGTCCAAGCGCTCGATTGCGACTTCTACGTGCTCTCCGGCCACAAGGTCTTCGCGCCGACCGGGATCGGCGCGATCTACGGCAAGCGGCCGCTGCTCGACGCGATGCCGCCGTGGCAGGGCGGCGGCAACATGATCCGCGACGTCACGTTCGAGCACACGAGCTACCAGGATCCGCCGTGGAAGTTCGAAGCCGGCACCGGCAACATCGCCGACGCGGCCGGCATGGCGACCGCGCTCGACTACGTGATGCGGATCGGGATGGCGGCGATCGAGCGTTACGAGCACGACTTGCTCGCGTACGCGTGCGAGCAGATGCGAAGCGTGCGCGGCCTGGCGTTCGTCGGCAACCCGCGCAACAAGGCCGGCGTGCTGTCCTTCGTGCTCGACGGCCGGCGCACCGAGGACGTCGGCGCCGCGCTCGATCAAGAAGGCATCGCGGTGCGCTCGGGCCACCACTGCGCGCAGCCGATCTTGCGCCGGTTCGGGCTCGAGAGCAGCGTGCGCGCGTCGCTGGCGCTCTACAACACGACCGACGACATCGATGCGTTGGTGCGTGCGCTCCACCGACTGCAGTCGCACTGACTACTTGCAGACGGTCGCGCCGGCTTCTTTCATCTTCGAGCGCGCGATGCTGCCGAACATGCCGTTGATCGGCGCGTCGCTCTTCGCGTACGGATAGAGGTTGCCGCAGAACTCGGTGTGGATCTGTTGCTTGAGCGCCGGCGACGGCGACGCCGTGTTCTTGTTGTTGAGCGCCTGCAGCGCATACGCGCGCGGCATGAAGTTGTCGGGCGTCACCGCGGCGCCGCCGAACACGTTCGCGAGGTCGATCGTCTGGAGCGTTTTCATGATTGCTTCGTAGTGCAGCGGCGATGCCATCGGTCTTGTGGCGACCCCGGGACACAGCTCGTAATCGGCGGTCGGCAGTGCGATCGCCGATCCTCGCGATTGCACGTCGCGCTCGCGCGCTCGGGTGGCCACGACAGCGGCAGCCATGGCTGCTGCAGTTGCGTCGTCGCGCTGCCGCCGTTATAACGGACGAGATGATCACGACGATCACGCCTGCCGAGCTCGCCGCGATGGTCGCGGCCAAGCCCGGCACGCTCGACATCGTCGACGTCCGTGATCCCGAGGAGTGGATCACCGGCCACGTGCCCGGCGCGCGGCTGATTCCGCTCGCGGAGCTGCGCAGCGATCCCGACGCCCACCTGGATCGCGCGAAGCCGGTCGTGTTCGTGTGCAGCAAGGGCGTGCGCAGCTTGCAGGCGAGCAAGCTCGCCGATCGGTTCGGCTACGATCCGATCTACAACGTCGACGGCGGCACGAAGGGCTGGGCCGCGGCCGGCTACGAGCTCGCGCACACGACGCTCGCCGCTTAGCTCTCGATCGCGTCCATCAGCTTGCGCAGATCGACGGGCTTGACCAGGTGATGGTGAAAGCCGGCGCGCGCCGAGCGTTCGCGGTCACCGGGCTGACCATAGCCGGTCAGCGCGACGAGCTTGGGCACGGCATTGCCGAGCGCGGCGCGCAGCTTGAGCGCGAGCTCGTAGCCGTCCATCTCGGGCAAGCCGATGTCGAGGATCGCGAGATCGGGCGCGAACGCCGGCGCGCGCTCGAGTGCGGCAGTCGCGTCGCCGACCGCGACGACGTCGTGGCCGAGCGAATCCAAGATGTCGGCGAGCAAGACGCGCGCGTCTTCGTTGTCATCGACGAGCAAGATGCGGTGCTTCGTCGTCGCCCGGCGCAGCGGGATGTGCGGCATCGATTCTTGCGGCGGCTCGACCTCGGCGGTCGGGACGCTGACGGTGAAGCGGCTGCCTTTGCCGGGACCGTCGCTCGTCGCGAGCACGTGGCCGCCGTGCATCTCGACGAGCTGGCGCACGAGCGCGAGCCCGAGCCCCAAGCCGCCGCTGCTACGATCCGCGTTCTGCGGGCCTTGCGTGAAGAGCTCGAACACGTGCGGCAGCAGCGACGGATCGATGCCGACGCCGCTGTCGCTCACCTCGATCACCGCCTCGCGACCGCGGCGCGTTGCGCTGATCGAAATCTTGCCGCCGGCCTCGGTGTACTTCGCCGCGTTCGTCAGCAGGTTCGTGATCACCTGCGTCATGCGAACCTCGTCGATGTCGCATGCGAGCTCTTCGTCGGAGATCTCGGTCGAGAGCGCGTGGCGGCGCTGCTGGACGAGTGGCGCGGTGGTCTCGATCGCTTTGAGCACCGAGACGCGGAGATCGCAGCGCTCGCGGCGGAGCTCGACCTTGCCGCGCGTGATTCGCGCGATGTCGAGCAGATCGTCGACGAGGCGCATCATGTGGCGCACCTGGCGATCGATCACGGACAGCTCGCGCGTCGCGCCCTGATCGCCGCGCAGCCGCATCAGCTGCACCGCGGTGACGATCGGCGCGAGCGGGTTGCGTAGCTCGTGGCCGAGCATCGCCAAGAATTCGTCCTTCGCCCGATTCGATTCCTCGGCCGCCAGGCGAAGCGCTCGCTCGGTCTCCATCCGTTTGCGGTCGCTGAGGTCGCGCGTGATCTTCGCAAAGCCGACGAGCGTGCCGCGCTCGTTGCGCACCGCCGTGATCACGACGTTCGCCCAGAACCGCGAGCCGTCCTTGCGCAGGCGCCAGCCTTCGTCCTCGAAGCGGCCGTCGCGCGTCGCGATCTCGAGCTCGTACTCGCACTTTCCGGCGCGGATGTCCTCGGCGGGGTAGAACGCCGAAAAGTGCCGGCCCGTGATCTCCGATGCCGCGTAGCCTTTGATCCGTTCGGCGCCGGTGTTCCACGTCGCGACATGGCCCGTCGGATCGAGCATGAAGATCGCGTAGTCGCGGACGGTCGAGACCAGCAGGCGAAGCATGTCGTCGGTCGCGAGCTTTTCGGCAGCGTCTGACAAACCACCGAGACGATGCAGGTTCCGTGCGTGCAACGCAAACCCCCACTGCCGATCGCGGCAGCGGGGGTGTAGCGCCACAGCGCGGTGTGCCGAGCAGCTACGGGCGGGTCACGGCGCCGGCGGCTGCGTGATGGTCACCGACAACGTCTTATCGGTGACTTGGACGTCGGCGGCTTTGAAGCCGGCGGCGACGAGCGCGTCGGTCACGGCTTCTTCGATCGTGTCGGCGTCGCCGGACGACTCCGCGTCCGAGATCGCCGGCGAGCTCATCGCGGTCTGCAGCCGCTCGACCTGGGCCGGCGTCAGCATGGCCTGGACCTCGAGCCGGACCTGGAAGGAATCGACCGGTGCGGCGCTGCCGGCGATCGAGATCGCGAGGTTCGAGCCGGCGGCCGGGTCGTGCGACATGATCTTCAGCTTGAGCTTGCCGTCGTCTTTGCTCGCTTCGACCGTCGCGGGCACGCCGGCGTTGTCGAGCTGCGTTTGCACGCTGTGTTGGATCTGATCGGCCGATTGCTCGGGATCGATCGAGACGAAGATCTTCGTGCCGATCGCCCACGCGACCGGCGCGGCAATGGCAATGACGAGCGCTGCGATAGCTGCCGCCAACAAGGGACGGCGTTTGATCAGAGACATGTTCTGCTCCATGCGGAGGTTTGCGCGCGTGGCTGCGATCGAGCGCAGCTGGCTGCGGGTCGTCTCGCCGAGCGCGGCGAGGTCATCGGTCCAAACATAGCGTTCAGCCACGGCACACCTCTTCGGTGAGTGCATTGATAGGGGACGGCTGGCCGAGCTTCGCGTAGAACGCCCGCAACCGATCGCGGCCGCGCGTGAGGCGCGACTTGACGGCGGCGACGGACGCACGCTGGATCTCGGCGATCTCTTCGATCGAATAGCCGTGGAGCTCGAACAACACGATCGCTTCGCGCTGCGCCGGCTCGAGGGTCGAGAGCGCCGCGGTTGCCCGCTGCGCGCTCGCCTGGTCGTCCACCCAAGTCGCTCCGTCGTCGCCGACGAGGCCTTCGAGCATCTCTGGTGGCTCGCTCGAGATCCAACGCGTCCAGAATGGCGAGCGCCGGCGGCTTCGGTGCACCGAAACGACGACGCTATACATCCACGGCTTGAAGCGCGCGCGGTCGCGTAGCGACCCGAGCTTGTTCACCGCGCGCAGCACGGCTTCCTGGAACACGTCGTCGCCTTCGGCGGCCGATCGCGCGATGCGGCGTGCAAACAACTGCACGTCATCGTGAATCGGTCCGAGTAGCTCGAACAGGTCGTCCCAGGTATTCACTCGTCGGCTCCAACCTGTAGACGCAGCGACCGTATTCGAAAGTCGCAGCTAGTTTCGAAAATCACTCGCCGCCGGGGCAATCCGGCTGGCCATT
>DASXEF010000577.1:0-3465 GCA_036490255.1 Kofleriaceae bacterium | reverse complement strand
GGATCCCGATCCAGAACCGGAGCCTTCCGATGCGTCGGGATGCACGGGAGCATCGGCCGGCGTGTTACTCGCGTCGTCACCCGAGTTATTGCCGGCATCGACGCGCGTGTCGCCGCCGAGGGTCAGCGACGCCGTTGCCTGCGCGCAGCCCACGAGCGTGGCGAGAAGTAACCAACGCATTTCCGGATCGTGCCCCAAACGACAACGATCTAACAATGGGAGACTTGTCCCCTAAACCACCGTTTTTCGGGCCTCAGATCGGTGAGGCCCTGTCAGTGACTTAAACCGCGAGCCGGATGGCGTCGACGCGTGTGTCGAAGGTCGGGCGCTGTGCGAGACGTGCGTTCGCGGCGACCCAATCCTCGACGGTATCGATCTCGGCTGCGTACATCGAGCCGATGTCGATGCCGTAGAGCGTGCTGCCGTCGTCGATGATCTGCTGGAACGCAGCTTCGTAGTACTCGTTGACGAGGCCCTGGCCGCGGACGCGATCGTGCAGCGCCGCGAACAAGCGCTTCGACGACGCGGCCGAGAACAGCTCGATGCCGACCGACTCGCCCATCGCGGAGCGCACCGGCACGTGCTTGCCGATCGCGAGCACGCGATCTTCGTTGTCGGCGGTGACCTTGACCTCTTCGAGGCCGATTTCTCCGACGGAGCGGACCGCCAAGCAATCGGGGCCGCGCTCGACGAGCTCTTCGATCACTTCGAGGTCGAACACGACGTCGCCGTCGAGCAGGATGAAGCCGTCGGTCTCGACGTGCGCGCGCGCGAGCAGCAGCGAATACGCGTTGTTCGTCGTGCGAAAGTCCGGGTTCGAGACGTAGGTGACGTCGAGGCCGGGAAACCACGAGCCCACCGCGTCGCGGACCATGTGCTCGAGGTAGCCGGTGCCGATCACGAACTGATCGAAGCCGCAGCGGAGCAGGCTCGTGATCGTGCGGCGAAGGATCGGCACGCCACCGACGGGCAGCAGTGTCTTCGGCGTATCGTCGGAGTGCGGCCGCAACCGAGTCGCACAACCTGCCGCCAAGATCACAGCCTTCATGAGGGCGCCCAATTCTGCAATTGACGTGCGAAATGTGATTTCGGACACTTAGCTCGGATATCTGTTTAACTTTCAACACCTGCGGCCGGGAGCGCCGTCCAGCCGACGAATTCCTGTCACTGCCACGCGCCGACCTTGCCACTGGCGTTCGGGGTGGAGTGGATGTACTCGTCTTTCGGGGTGGAGCTCGACGCCATCATCGTTGCCGATGATCCGTTGGCGCAGGTGCGCATCGCCGGGCTCACGGCGATGGAGCGCGCGACGCGAGTCGCTCGACGCGCCGGCGCGACGCACGTGTTCGTCGTCCGCAAATCGGACGATCGGCGCGAGCTGATCGCGTGGCGCGGCGACCGAGCCTCGCCGCTGCTCGTGATTCGCGCGAACCAGCTCGTGCACACGCCGCTCGTGCAACCGCTCGTCGCGGCGCTGCCGAGCGACGGCATCGTCGCGGCTGTCGGAGATCTGACGGGGTACGCCGGCGCGTTCGCCGCGACCGGCGCTGCGACGAAATCGTCACTTGCCGCGCTCGCAGATGGCGAATCCGACGCAACGATCGCGCGCGATGCGACGCCGATCACGCACGGCGAGATCGCCTGCGCGCCGATCGCGACGCCCGCCGAGCGCCGCGCCGCGCATCGCCTGCTCTATCGCATCCTCGTCAAGCCGCAGGACAACGCGATCACGCGCTACCTGTATCGGCCGGTCTCGTTTCCGCTGACGCGGTTGCTGGTGTGGACGCCGATCACGCCAAATCAGATCTCGTATCTCGTCGCGGTGCTCGTCGCGATCGGTTGCTGGATCACGGCGACGCGCTCGCCGCTCGTCGGCACGATCGTCGTGCTCGCCGCGAGCTACCTCGATTGTTGCGACGGCGAAATCGCGCGCGTGAAGTTGCTGTCGTCGCGGTTCGGCGCGTGGATCGATACCCTCGTCGATGAAGCGTCGACGATCGGCTACATGATCGCGCTCGGCATCTACTGCCTGCACACGTTCGGCGATCAATATCCGTGGGGCTTCGGCATCGCGCTCGGCACGATCACGTACGTCTGGGCGATGTACTGCATCTACTACAACATCATCGTCGCGGTCGGCTCGGCGAACAGTCAGGACTACGTCGGCCGCTTCGACGTCGCGCCCGGCAAGCAACCGAGCACGGTGCGGCTCGTGCCGGTCGAGACCAAAGCGATCGCGACGACGCGCGAGCTGCCCGCGCCGATCGCGTGGCTCGCGACGTATCTGCCGTATGCCGTGCGCCGCGACTTCTTGTCGTGGGCCGCGGTCGGGTTCGTGGCACTCGGCCTCGCGCACTGGATGTTCGTGGGATTTGTCGCAGGTGGCATCGTGACCGCGACGATCGTCACGATCGATCACGCGAAGTTGCGCTCGCTGCGACGATCTTGCGCACGTCGCGGCCTCGTCGTCGAAGCGCCGTAGGTTGACAGCTCGCGGACGTGGTGCGCAAATAGAGGCGTGACCTTCCGCAGGATCGCGACGGCTGCGTCCACCATCGTGGTGGCGATCGTCGTCGCGCTCGCGGTGCCGGTCTCGCAGCTACGCACGTTCGCGATCGAGACGTCGTGCTGCTGCCCCGATCCGTCGCACTGCCACTGCCCGGATCACGATTTGGGTAAGAGCGATCGCGGCTCGATGCGCGCCTGTCACAAGACCTCGCACGAGGTCGTGTCTCCCGATGCTCCCGCGGTCGCGTTGCCCGAGCTCGCGATCGCGACCGAAACCCAGCGCGCGATGCCTCGCGTGACCTGGATGGTCGCCGAACCGCACGCGCCTCCCGCTCCAGCACGTCCCGACGCTCCTTCGTAGACCCGATCCGTTCGAGGTCCGACGTCGTACAGCCGACACGCGCGCATTTCGATGCACGTGCGTGTCGCGCTTCTCTCTCGATCGTTTTCTCACAGGAGCGCTACTCGTGATTCGCAAAACCTATCCTCTCGTTCTCTCCGCCATCCTCACCGCCGCCTCTGGCGCGGCAGTCATCTCGTTCGCAAGCTGTGGCAGCAACGGTCCGAGCGGGCCCGCGGGCGGCCCCACGCCCGGCTCGGCCGACGTGCACTGCGTCGGCGTCGATCCGCAATCGACCACCCAAGCGGACTGCCAGTCGCGGCCGCCTCCGGATGCCGCCGGCACGATGGCGCCCGACGGCGGATCCGATTCCGACTACGGCCCGACGATGTACGGCACGGAAGGCGACGACGACGACTGCAAGTACCACGTGACGTGGACGTCGACGCCGATCTACGAGAACGACGACGTCTTCTTCACCGTCGTCGCGACGACACTCGTCGACAACGCGGCGGTGACCGGCGCGAACATCTACGCCGAGGTCTATCTCAGCGATACGCATCCCGCGCCGCCGACGAATCAGACCGTCGTCGAGAGCCCGGTCGGCACGTACAAAG
>DASXEF010000548.1:0-1904 GCA_036490255.1 Kofleriaceae bacterium | reverse complement strand
GTGCGCCGCTTTGCCGAGCGCGATCTACGCGGCTGGGCCGCGGATGCCGATCGCGCCGGCGCGCCGCCGGATCGACTCGCACACGTCGCCGGCGAGCTCGGCTTCGTCGTCGACGCCGTGCCCGCCGATGCGGGTGGCTTGCTCGAAGGCGCGTACTCGCACGTCACGCGCGCGCTGCGCGGCTTCGAGCTCGGTCGCGGCTGCGCCGGCATGGCCGCGATCCTCGAAGCGAGCGTCGAGGCCGCACTCGCCGTCGCGACGTGGGGCAGCGCCGCCGCGAAGACCGCGCTGTTCGAATCGCTGACCACCGGCGGCGTCGCGACGTTCGCGCACGATAGCCGGGGCGCGCTGACGATCGACGGCGATCGTATCACCGGCAAGCTCGGGCCGATTCCGGCGCTCGCCGGCGCATCGCACGTGCTCGTCGCGAGCGGCCAGACGCTGGCGTTGATCGCGACGCAACCTGCGCGCGTGACGCCGGTCGTGCCATCGGGCTGGCGCGCCGGCTCGTGGGCCACGATCCACTTCGAAGCGACGCGGATCGATCCCGCGTTCGCGTTGCCCGCAGCAGCGATCGCCGACGTGCTCGCGTGGGCGCGGGTTTCGCTCGCAGCGCGCGCGTGCGGCGTCGCGGTCGCGGCGATGGAATACGCGCAGGCGTACGCCGCCGATCGCGTGCAGTTCGGTCAGCCGATCGGCACGTTCGAGTCGCTGATCCGCTTGCGCGACGATGCGCTCACGACCGCGAGCGCCGCGAGGTTGCTCGTGCTCAACGCCGCGTGGCAGCTCGACACGAAGCACGCGCAGGCGCACGACACCGCGAGCCGCGCTCGCGTGATCGCAGGCGACGCCGTGACCCGCGCGACGATCGACGCCGTGCAGATCTTCGGCGGCTACGGGTTCGTCAACGATTTTCCCGTCGAGAAGCTCATGCGCGATGCGCGCGCGTTCGAAGCGTTGCTCGGCGACGAGCGGTTCGGCCGCGTGCTCTCGCAGAAGGTGGCATAGCGATGGACATCTTCCACGACAACCCGATGTTCTCCGGCGTTCGGCAGATGTTGAACGCGTTCGCCAAGCAGGCGATCCGACCGATCGCGATCGAGCACGATCGCAGCGAGACGATGCCGTGGGCGCTGATGAAGCAAGCCGCGATGATGGGCATGTCGCAATCGGCGCTGATCGAAGGCCGCAAGAAGCTCACCGGCGTCGACGAAGATCCGGATCCGAAGAAGCCGAAGAGCCAGGCGCGCATCGCGGTCGCAGGCGCCGAGGAGCTCGCGTGGGGTTGCGCCGGCATCTGCCTCGCGATCGGCGGCTCCGGCCTCGCCGCTTCGCCGGTCGCGCGCATGGGCACCGACGAGCAGAAGCAAGAGTTCAAGCAGCTACTCACCGGCGAAGACGAGCACGGTCACATCAAGGTCGCGGCGATGGCGCTGTCGGAGCCCGGCACCGGGTCCGATATCTCCGGGCTCAAGACCGTTGCGCGTAAAGACGGCTCGCACTGGATCATCCGCGGCAGCAAGCAGTGGATCACGAACGGCAAGAGCGCGGCGGTGTACGTCGTGTGGGCGCAGACCGATGTCGCCGCGGGTCGCGCGGGCGTACGCGGCTTCGTCGTCGCGCGCGGCACGCCGGGGTTGGTGCCGGGCAAGAAAGAAACGAAGCTCGGCATTCGCGCGTCGGAGACCGCGCAGGTTCACTTCGAAGATGTCCGCGTGCACGAATCGATGATGCTCGGCGTCGCGAGTGAATCGTCGGGGCTCGCCGACACGAAGAAGATGCTCGATTCGACGCGTCCCGTCGTCGCCGCACAAGCCGTCGGCATCGCGCGCGCCGCCTACGAATTCTTGCTCGAGCGCGTCAAGTCGATGTCGCTGCACGGCACGCCGATGGCGAGCCATCAG
>DASXEF010000543.1:0-3841 GCA_036490255.1 Kofleriaceae bacterium | reverse complement strand
TTCGCCGGCCGCTCCGAACACGTCCGCTTCGAGCTGCTGCAGCGCCGCGAAATCGCCGCTGCACAGGGTACGCACTTCATACATGGACATGAGGCACCTCCCGATTGCCTCGACGCTACGAGGTCGGCGTGGCGCGACGCGAAACATGCCGAAACGTGGCGGCGACATCGCGGCGGCGCGCCGATCTTGGCTGCGTGACAGCGGCGCGTCGCTTGTGTGAAGCGGATGGTGACGTTCGCGTCACCGTCCGGTCACCGCGCCTTCGTAGCGTGGGTCGTGTACCCGGTGACCGACGACGCCCCGAGCGTAGCTCCTCATCCGCCGAGCGTGACGATCGTCGCGGCGGTGGTGTCATCTGCGACGCACGTGCTCGCGGCGGACTTGCGACGCGATTCGTTGCACGTCGAAGTCGGCAGCGCCGACGTGTTGCGCGGGCCACCTGCACCGTCGGTGTACGTGTTCTGGTTCGATGCGGCGCTCGGCGTGGTGCTCGCCGATCGGATCGTCGAATGGGCCGGCGGCAACGATCTGCGCGCGGGCCTCATCGGCGTGATCTCGGACGGCGGCACGCCGGATCGCGAGGCGTTGCTCGCCGCCGGGTTCGACGACGTGGTCGCCGGTCCGCTCGGCGCGCGCGAGCTGTCGGCACGCGTGCGCGCGGTGCATCGCAGAATGCACTGGAACGGCGCGCGGCACGGCCGGCTACGCTTCGGCAGCTTCACGCTCGATCTCCACAACCACGCGTTGTGGGTCGACGGCCAGACGATCTCGTTGACCTCGATCGAGCTCGCGGTGATGCGCGAGCTGGTCAAAGCGCGCGGCCGGCCGCTGTCGCGCACGCAGCTGCTCGACGCCGCGTGGGGCGATGCCGATCTCGAGATCTCCGAGCGCGCGGTCGACAACGTGATCTTGCGGCTGCGCCGGAAGCTGCCGCACCCGGATGCGATCGAGACGGTGCGCAGCGTCGGCTTCCGGCTCGCGGGCTGAGCACGACAGTGGGCGACAGCTCGCGCGAGTGTGCGGTCGTAACCGCGCGAGATCGGGCGTGCGTGGCGTGGCGCGCCGCTTGCGATTGCAGCTCGGATGACCTTCACCTCGTGTTGCCGGTGGTCGCTCGCGCTGCTCGCGGCTTGCACGACGGCGCCGTCGATGGCCGGCGACGACGACGGCGGTGATGACGCGCCGGCCGTCGTCGCGTCGAGTCACTTCCAGACGTTCTTCGACGTGCCGCTCGTCGACGGCACGATCGATCACACGCTCGAGAACAAGATCATCGACGTGATCGGCATGATGGCTCCGCATTCCGAGCTGCACATGTCGATGTTTCACTTCAACCAGCAGAAGGTCGCGGACGCGATCATCGCGGCGTACACGACCAACGATATCCATCCGCACATCATCATCGATCGCGAAGTGAACCTCGTCGACGGCTCACTGCGCGACGCGATCCAATCGCTGCAGAAGGCGCTGCCGGCCGACGCGATCGTGCAGTGCACGCGCGGCAAGGGCTCGTGCATCGGCGACGGCATCGATCACAACAAGCTGTACGCGTTCTCGGAGCTGACCGACGGCTCGAAGAACGTCGTCGTGCAGACGTCGGAGAACCTGGTCGACAAGCCGCTGCACAACAACATGGTGATCGATCGCGACGATCCGCAGCTCTACACGGGCTACGTCGCTTACTGGGAGCAGATGAAGAAGCACGCTCCAGACGCCGATCCCGACCTCGACTTCTACACGACGGTCGACGGCGATCACACGATCGCGTACTTCTTCCCGCGCGAGACCGGCGACACGATCGTCAGCGTGCTCGATCACGTCAAGTGCACGTCGGCGAGCACGCTCCGCATCGCGATGGCGTTCTGGGACGACGGTCGCATCGCGATCGCGAACAAGCTCGGCGACCTCGAAGATCACGGCTGCGATGTGCGCGTGCTCATGCGCCACGCGGGACCGCAAGATTCGCAAACGGTGATCGACACGCTGCGCAAGCACCACATCCCCGTCGGGCTCTATCCCGATCAGCACGACGCGAACATTCACTCGAAGTACATGGCGATCGACTCGAAGTACGACACCGGCGGCACGTACGAACATCGCCAGCTCGTGTTCACCGGATCACACAATTACCTGGGCAGCTCGCTGCGCAAGAACGACGAGACGTTGCTCCGCGTCGACGATCCCGACGTGTTCGCGGCATTCATGGACAACTGGAAGACGATCCGGAAGCAGATCGACGACGCGACGCCTGATACGATCCAGGAATGACCCGATGGTGGTGGGCGAGTGCGGTAGCGCTGCTCGCAGCATGCGGTAGCAACGCGCCCGACGTGCCGCACCTCGATTGGCCGACGAGCGCGGCAATTCCGCTCGTCCAATCGGCCGACGATTTCTATTACACGGCGATGGTGTCGATCGGCAGCCAGACGTTCGCGCTGGTCGTCGATACCGGCTCGTCGACAACCGTGGTCGCGAGCACGGCTTGCACGTCGTGCACGTTGGTCTCGCCGCTGTACTCGCCGGGACAGACCGCGAAAGACACCGGCGATACGACGTCGGGGATGTACATCGACCTCGGCGACTGGGACGGCGAGATCTACATCGACCAGGTCGGGCTCGGAGATTCGACGCCTGCCGTGCCGCTCGAGATCGCGGCGATCACGAATCAGCTCGGATTCTTTCGAGACGAATACTCCGAGGGCATCCTCGGCGCAGGTCCGACGCAAGCGCTCGACGGCGACACGACCGCGTATCAAGACATCGCGGCCGAGAGCGGCGCACCGAACCAGCTCGCCTTCGAGCTGTGCAGCGGCTCGGGCACGATGTGGATCGGCGATCCCGACGCGACCGCGATGGGCTCGGACCTGATGTACACGCCGCTCACCGGCGCGACGCCGGCGGCGCCCTACTACAACGTCGCGATGAGCGACCTCGCGATCGGCGGCACGAGCCTCGGCTTCGATGCGTCGACGTACAACGCCGCCGCGATCGATACCGGGACGAGCGATTTCATCATCCCGACCGGCGCGTACGACATGCTCGTCGCGCAGGTCGACTCGTCGCCCGGTGCAACCGCGTTGTTCGGCTCGCAATCACTTGCCGACGGTTGCTACACGGCCGCCGGCGTGACCGCCGCGCAGGTCGACGCGATGCTGCCGGCGATGTCGACGACGCTCGGCTCCGGCAGCGCGACGCTGGTCGTCAGCGCGCCGCCGACTCGATCGTACTTGAACGACGTCGGCGGCGGCATGTTCTGCCTCGCAGCCGCCGACGGTGGCGCCGGCGATCAGTCGGTGACGATCCTCGGCGACGCGTTCATGCGCAACTTCGTCACGGTGATCGATCTCGATCACGATCGCGCCGGCTTCGCGACCGACGTCGGTTGTAACTAGAGGTCCTTCGCAGCGGCGAGCACGTCGTCGACGTGGCCCTTCACGCTGACTTTCGGCCAGTGCTTGACGACTTTGCCGTCGCCGTCGATCAGCACGGTCGAGCGGATGATGCCTTTCATCTTCTTGCCGTACATCGTCTTGTCGCCCCACGCGCCGTAGGCTTCGAGCATCTTGCCGTCGGGATCCGAGAGCAGCGGGAAGTTGAGCTTGAACTTGTCGCGGAACTTGCAGTGCGACGCGATCGAATCTTTGCTGATGCCGACGATCGCGACGCCGAGCTTCTCGAGCTTCGCGTGCACGTCGCGAAAGCCTTCGGCCTCGACCGTGCAACCCGGCGTGTTATCGCGCGGATAGAAGTAGACGACGACGGGCTTGCCGGCGAAGTCCGAGAGCTTGACCGTGCCGCCTTCCGACGAGTCGAGCGCGAACGCGGGGGCCTTCTTACCGAC
>DASXEF010000530.1:0-19043 GCA_036490255.1 Kofleriaceae bacterium | reverse complement strand
AGATCCCGCAGCTCGGCCCGCTCTACAACAACGACTCGTGTTTCGGCTGTCACGCGAGCAACGGCCGCGGTCGCGAGCAGATCGGCTCCGCCGACGCGCTCGTCGATCTCAACGGCGCACAATCCGAATCGCTCGTGCGCTGCAGCTTGATGGACGGCAGCGCGGATCCGTCGAATCCCGGTGGGCCGATTCCGGTCGTGTTGTGGGGGACGCAGATTCAAGATCACGCGAGCGTCGGGTTGCCCGAAGCGATCATCACGCTGTCGTTCACGCAGTCGACGCAGACGTACGCCGACGGCACGACGGTGTCGCTGCAGGCGCCGGTAGCGAACGTTCGCTCCGCCGATGGCTCGGACCTGCCCGACGGCATGTTGACGTCGTATCGCATCGCGCCGCCGCTGATCGGCCTCGGCTTGCTCGAAGCCGTCGATCCGACGTCGGCCGCCGATCCCAACGACGCCGATGGCGACGGCATCTCGGGCTCGCTCAACATGGTGTGGGATCCCGAGCAGCAAGCGACGGTGCTCGGCCGATTCGGCTGGAAAGCGAACACGTCGACGTTGCACCTGCAGACCGCGGCGGCCGCGTTCAACGATATGGGGCTCGGCAACGAGGTGTTCCCGAACAGCGACGGCACCACGGACATGCCGGACGATCAGTTCACGCCACTGGCGTTCATGATCTCGACGATCGCGGTGCCCGAAGCGGCAGAGCGCGACGCCGACGCCGATCACGGTCGCGATCTGTTCGATACGTTCGGCTGCTCGAGCTGCCACACGCCGACGCAGGTCACCGGGGATTCGCCGATCGCCGAGGTCGCGCATCAGACGATCCATCCGTATACGGATCTGCTGCTGCACGACATGGGCTCGGGCCTCGCCGACAACCGTCCGGATTTTCTCGCGTCGGGATCCGAGTGGCGCACGCCGGCGCTGTGGGGCATCGGCCTCGCGCAGACGATCACCGTCGGTACGACGTACTTGCACGACGGTCGCGCGCGCTCGTTCGAAGAGGCGATCATGTGGCACGGCGGTGAAGCCCAGGCCGCACACGACGCGTTTCAGAACGCGTCCGCGGCCGATCGCGAAGCGCTCACGGCATTTCTCAGCACGTTGTAGACTCGCTGGCGGAGTGCAGGACGAGGACGATCGCAAGACCGAGGCGATGGCGGTGCCGCCGGTGCACGAGCCGAGCGGCGAGCTGATCGACGTTCGCATCGGCACCGCGATCGGCGAGTACGTCGTCGACGGCGAGCTCGGCCACGGCGGCATGGGCGTCGTGTACAGCGCGACGCATCCGTTGATCGGCAAGCGCGCGGCGATCAAAGTGCTCAAATCGTCGAGCAATCCGGCGGCGGTCGAGCGCTTCGTTCAAGAAGCGCGCGCGGTCAATCAGATCGGCCACCCGAACATCGTCGACATCTTCGACTTCGCGCAGCTGCCCGACGGCCGGCGCTACCTCGTGATGGATCTGCTCGTCGGCGAATCGCTGCGTGCGCGGGTCAAGCGCGGGCCGCTGCCGGTCGCCGAAGCGTGCGCCGTGCTCGACGAGATCGCGTCGGCGCTCGCCGCGGCGCACGGTAAAGGCTTCGCGCATCGCGATCTCAAGCCCGACAACGTGTTCCTGTCGACCGGCGGCGGCCGGCTCGACGTCAAGCTGCTCGACTTCGGGCTCGCGAAGCTGCTGCCGACGTCGGCGCTGACCAGCGATCGCATGTTCCGCACGGCGACCGGCGTGCAGCTCGGCACCCCCGATTACATGTCGCCGGAGCAGCTGCGCGCCGAGCCCGATGTCGATCACCGCACCGATATCTTCGCGCTCGGTGTGGTCGCGTTCGAGATCCTGACCGGCACGCGGCCGCGCCGGCTCGGCAACGATCGCTGGGATTTGCCGGGCACGCCGGGCCAGATGGTCGCCGCGGTCGGCGGCGTGCCGCCCGAGCTCGCGCAGCTCGTCGAGACGATGCTGTCACCGGATCCCGACGGCCGGCCGTCGATCGTCGCGACGCGCACCGTGCTCAAGCGGCTACGCCCGATCTTGGCGGTCGCCGCGAGCTCGCCGGCGCTCGCGCACGGTTCGCTGCCGCCGGTCCACGAGCTGACGCCATCGCTCGTCGGTGCCAAGCCGGTCTTGCCGACGCCGCCGCGCGGCTCGAAGCGGATCTCGACCACGCCGCCGCTCAGCTCGCCGCTCGACGGACCGTCGCCGCTCGGTAAGACCAAGCTCGGCGTCGCGCCGGCGCGCATCAGCATCGACGGCCCGCGGGTCGTTTCGGGCAATTTGCCGGTGGCCGCGCCAGCTCCCGCCAAGCCCTCGCGGGTCGGGCTGATCGTCGCGATCGTCGTCTTTGCGGCGGTCGCGGGAGTCGCGATCGTGCTCGCGCTGAGCTGACGCGTTACAATGCGCGGCCGTGGACGATCGGGAATCAGCCGTCGAGAGCAGCGAGCTCGCCGTCGGCACCGATGTGGGCGGCTACATCGTCGAGTCCGTGATCGGGCAAGGCGGCATGGGCGTGGTCTACGCGGCGACGCATCCGCTGATCGGCAAGCGCGCCGCGGTCAAAGTGCTGCGGCCGGAATTGTCGACCGACGTGCGCGCGGTCGAGCGCTTCATCACCGAAGCGCGATCGGTCAACCAGATCGGTCACCCGAACATCGTCGACATCTTCGCGTTCGGCACGTTGCCCGACGGTCGCAACTACTACGTGATGGACTTGCTCGTCGGCGAGTCGCTGCGCACGCGGCTCAAGCGCACGACGGCGTTACACGTCAGCGAAGCGGCGCACGTCGTCGACGAGATCGCGTCGGCGCTCGTCGCCGCGCATGGCAAAGGGATCATCCATCGCGATCTCAAGCCCGACAACATCTTCATGATGAGCGTCGCCGGGCGCTGGCCCGAGGTGAAGCTGCTCGATTGGGGCCTCGCGAAGCTGTTGTCGCCGACGTCGAAGTTCCGCACCGTCACCGGCGCGCTGCTCGGCACGCCGGTGTACATGTCGCCCGAACAGGCGCGCGCCGCCGATACCGTCGACGTTCGCACCGATATCTATTCGCTCGGCGTGATCGCGTACGAGCTGCTCTCCGGCATCGCGCCGTTCAAGCGCAGCACGTCGATGGAGACGCTGCTCGCGCACGCCGAAGAGGACGTGCCGCCGCTCGCCGACAAGGTGCCCGGCTTGCCCGACGAGCTCGTCCAGCTGATCGAAGCGATGCTCGGCAAGGAGCCCGACGAGCGGCCGACGCTCGCGGCGGTGCGCACCGTGCTGCGCCGGCTCAAGGGCACGAAGATCCCGACGATGAGCGTCGCCGGCATCGCGATGGAGATTCCGGCGACGTCGACGCCGACGTATTCGCGCCCGGGCACCGACGAGCTGCGCACGCTCGACGACGAGAATCAGCGCACGCGGCCACCACCGCGCAGCGGGCCGCTCGTCGATCCCGACGTCACGTCGGTCGATCCGCCGTCGAAGCCGATCGCGCCGGCGCTGACGTTGCCGGGCACGCACGTCGGACCGCATCCGCGTCCGGCGTCGCACGATCCGAACATCAGCGCGGTGCCGTTGCCACCGCCGCCGACCACGCCGCCGCCGATGCGCGAGGCGCCGATGCAGCTCGCGAACAACTCGGTCTCGACGCCGGCGCCGATGCCGATGGCATCCCACCCGATGATGCCGATCCAGCCGTCGGGCGTGAGGTTCCGCGAGCCGTCGCACATGCCGATCGTGCAGGCGATGCCGCCGATGCACACGCCGACGCCGATCCAGGTTCCGCTACCTGCGCCGCCACCGAAGCAGAAGTCGCGCAGCTTGATCGTGATCGCGTTCGTCGCGCTCGTGATGATCGGCGCGGGCGTCGCGTTCGTGCTGTTGCAGCAATGACGCAGCTTTGATCGAGCCCGAGCCTTCGTTTCGGATGAATGATTCGAGTTCGCGCTCGGGCTCGGCTGGCGCTATCCGATCGGCATTGCGGCTACGCGCGCTCGATCTCGACGCGCGCGTCGTTCCACGCGCCCTGACCGCCGAGATCCGCAAACGCGCCTGGGATCAGCGCGTTCGCGGTGAACCCGTTTTGCGTGTGCTTGCGCCACAAGCCTTTGTTGATCACGCACACGCCGGCGCGCACGTCAGTCGACACGTTCGCGGCCAAGCGCACCTCGCCGAGTCGATTCCACACGCGAACGGGATCACCCGATTTGATCCCGCGCGCGTCGGCGTCGTGCTTCGCGATCTCGATCGTGCCGGGCGCCGTGCGCAGCTGGCCGAACGTCGACGAGATCTGCGTCGCGAGCGCCGGCGAGATCAGCGCGAGTGGAAACTCGTCGCTGCGCGGATCCGGCTTGTACACGTAGAGCCCGCCGAGTGCGACGCGATCGAGCTCGGGCGAGACCAGGTGCACGCGGCCGCTCGGCGGAAACGCGTCGACGAACGGGATCGGCCGCGTGCCGCCGATCGGCTCCGCGACGTGATCGCGCGCGAGCTGAGCGCGGAGCTCGCCGCCGTGCGGGCTCGCGTCGAACGTGCGCGCGACGAGCTCGTCGTCGGTCATCGCGTCGCCGGTGCGCACGAGGTCGAAGCGCTCGAGCAACGCGCCGAAGACTTGGTTGTTGCTGCGCGCTTCGCCGGGAGGCGTCGCGACCGCCGGGCTGTCGAACATGCGCATCGTGCCGTAGCCGCGACGTAGATCGCGATGCTCGAGAAACGACGACGCCGGTAACACGACGTCGGCGAGCTGCGCGGTGTCGGTCCACACTTGATCGTGGACGACGACGAACAGATCGTCGCGCACGAGCTCGCCGACGAGCTGGGCCTGATCCGGTGCGGTCGACGCCGGGTTCGCGTTGAACACGAACAGCGCTTCGATGTCGCGCGTGCGCAGCTTGTCGCTGATCCCGCACATGTTGACGTGCGGTGCGTCGTGCAGCGGCTCGCCGATCATCGTCTCGGCGCTGACCGTCCACTTCGCGTCGCTGTTCGACATCGTGAACCCGCCGCCGCGCACGCCGAACTTGCCGGCGACGGCGGGAATGGCGATCACCGCCGCGACCGCACTACCGCCGTTGCGATTGCGCTCGAGGCCCCAGCCGGGCCGGATCACGGCCGGAGACGTCGCGACGTAGAGCTCGAGAAACTGCTCGAGCACGCGCGGCTCGATCGCGGCCTCGCGCGCCGCGGCATCGATCGTCCACGCGCTCGCGCGACGCTCGAGCTCGTCGACTTCGGCGCAATGCGCGTCGAGGAACGCGCGATCGGCGTGACCGCGCTCGAACAGCGCGGCGATGATCGCGAGTGCGACCGGTAGATCCGTGCCGGGCCTGATCGGCACGTGCAGATCGGCGCCGCGCGCGAGCGGCGTGCTGCGCGGATCGAGCACGACGAGCTTCGCGCCGGCGGCACGTGCGCGGTCGATGATCGGCACGAGGTGGATGCCGGTCGCCGTCGGGTTCACGCCCCACAGCACGATCAACTTCGCGTGCTCGAAATCTTCGAGCGCGACGCCGGGCATCTTGCCGTACAGGCCGCGCGTCGCTTCGGTGGTCGCCGACGCGCAATACGTTTGATCGAGGATCGATGCGCCGATGCGGCGAAAGAACCGCGACGCGAGCGCGCCTTCGGTCAGCCAGCCGTTCGAGCCGCCGTAGTGAAACGGCAGGATCGCGTGACCGCCGCGGCGCGCTTTGATCGTCGCGAGGCGATCGTGGATCAACGCGAGCGCGTCGTCCCACGACACTTGCCGCCATTGCCCACTGCCTTTCGCGCCGGCGCGCACCATCGGATGGAGCAAACGATCGCGGCCGTAAAGATGCTCGGCGATCTTGCGGACCTTGCCGCAGATGAAGCCGTTCGTCAGCGGGCCGCGACGATCGCCGTCGACGCGCACCACGCGACCGTTGTCGACGGTGACATCGAGCCCGCAGAGATCCGGGCAATCGAGCGGGCATGCGCTGGAGCGATGCTCCATCCGCGCACTCTACTTTAGTGCGTCCCTCGTGGCATCAACGATCTCGTCGGGTTGCGCGAACGAAGTTGAGCTAATGGACTACGTCCCTACCAGGAGCCGGTCACGCCGATCGTGCCTTTGCCGATCGTCGGCGCGATGTTCACGGGAAGCTTGGGCTCGTCCAAGTTGCGCGTGAGGATGCCGCCGACGATGAGGCCGGTCGCGAGCCCGCCGAGCGCGTAGTTCGCGGTGCGCGCGTCGCTCTGCGATTCGTCGTCGCGCGCGCGTTGCACGAGGCTCTCGGCGGCGAGGCCGAGCACGATGCCGACGACGCCCGACGCGTCGATCAACGCGGCGTGACCGCGACTGACGGTGAAGTAGCGCTGCAGCAACGTGCCGCCGGCCGTGCCCATCGCGAGGCCGGTGAGCACGATGCCGCCGCTGATCTGCGAGCCGGGATCGAACGTGACTGCGAACAGCGCGCCCGCGGCGGTTCCCCACAACGCGCCGGAGTTGATCACGGCCGCATCGCCCGGCGTCAGGTGCGTCTCTTCGCCGATGTAGTAGCCGAGGCCGGCACCGACGAGCAGGCCACCGCCGACGAGCGGACCGCTGACGCCGTTGCGACCGAGCAAGTCGTTCGTGATCACCGCCGACAGCGCGGCGCCGCCGGTCGCGCCGATCAGCGACGACGTGACCGTGAGCGAGCTCGTGCCGAGCGCGAGATCGCTCGGTGCGCCCCAATACGCGCCGAGCAAGCCGGCGGTGAGACCGGCCGCGCCGCCGAGCACGGTGATCGTGCGATCCGATTGCGCGTCGGCGATCAGCGCGCCCGCGCCGGTGCCGGCGATCGCGCCGTAGACCATGAGCTGTTGCTTGCCGTACTCGGGCACGTGATGGAGCTCGAACGTGGCCTCGGTGTCCTGATCGGGCAGCACTTCGATGCTGCGCGTCTCGGTCACGCGATCTTGCGCCTCGGCTTGCACCGAATATTTGCCGGCCGCCAACGCCACGTCATAGACGCCGGTGCCGACCTGGCGGTTGTCGATGAACAAGCGGCCGTCGCCGGGCACGACGCGCAAGCGCAGATGACCTTCGAGCGGGCGCAGCTGCTCGAAGAACGTGTACGGCTTGCCGATCTCGGCGTGAAACTCGGTGCTCACCGTGTGATAGCCGGGCCGCTCGACGACGATCTGATACGGGCCGCCGACGACCTCGAGCTCGGCGCCGGGTCGGCCCTCCGAGATGATCTTGTCGTTCTGCATGATCCGGACGCGAGCGTCTTCGGGGACCGTTTGCACGCGGATCTTCGCGCGCAACGTGTGCAGCGTGTGGATGCGCGCGATCACGTTCTGTTTGTCGTCTTGCGGATCGGGCGCGCACGCGTTCGCCTTTTGCGCGTCCTTCGGCATGTCGAGCACGTAGCGCTCGAAATACGCGATCGCCTTTGCGTACTCGAGCAAGCGCTCGTACGCCTGACCGATGTCTTTCAAGATCGAGTAGTACGGAATCTCGCAGTAGCTCGCGACGAGCTCGACGACGGCGCCTTGATAGTCGCCCTGCAGGTACAGCACTTCGCCGCGTTGATAGTGCTCGGCGCCGCGCTTGCGCAGCTCGTCGGTCGTGACGCCCTTATCCGGCGAGCACGAGTCGATCTCGAGCACCGGCACGTCCTTGTCGAGAAAGCCGCCGGGCTGCGCGAGCGCGACCCGCGCGCACGCGAGCATGATCGCGACAGCGACTCCGACCCTCACTTGTGCGGGATCGTACCGCTAGGCGCGTTGGGATAGCCACCGAGCTCGCCGCCCGCGTGGCTGGACTGCGGGGTGGCCGAGCCGGCTTTCGGCGTCGTGCGAGGCGGCTGCGGCACGCCTTTGGGCAGCTTCTTGAGCTTGAGCGTGATCGTGTCGCCGTCGGTGTGCTCGACCGGATTCACCGATTCGCTCGCATCGAGGTAACCGTCGAGGTGCGCCGTGACTTCGACCTCTTTGTCGCGCAACGCGAAGATCACCGGCTGCGGCGCGATGCCGAGGGTCTGCGATTCGCGCTCGAGCTCGGCGCCGGCCGGGATCGTGTTGATGTGCAGCGTGATGCGTTTGAAGTCGGGCTCCGCGGCATCGGCCGGCGGCGCGACGACAGCGACGCCGCCGTCGTGCAGCTTTGCGGCCGCGAGCTCGGCCTTCTCTTTCGTGCGTTCGGTCTTGTCGCCGTTGCCCTGCAGATAAACGACGGCGAGCGTCACGCCCGCGATCACGACGCCGAGACCGCCGACGGCCCATGCCGCGCGCGGGATCGCCGGCGCTTTCGGGAATCGCCGGCGCGGTCCGGTGATCCGTGCGCGCTCGGTCGAGTGCGTCGGATCCGCCGATAGCGCGCCGAGATCTTCGAGCATCGCGTCGGCGTCGCGATAGCGATCGTTGCGATTCTTCGCCATCGCCTTGGAGACGATCGCTTCGAGCTCTTCGCTGACGTCGGGCCGGATCTCGCGCAACGGCTTGGGCTCTTCGTTGAGCACCTGCGAGATCACCGACAGGTAATTGCTGCCGACGAACGGCACGCGGCCGGCGATCGATTCGTACATGATCACGCCAAGCGCGTAGATGTCGACGCGGTGATCGAGATCTTCGTCGCCGCGCGCTTGCTCGGGTGACATGTACAGCGGCGTGCCCAGCACCATGCCGGTCTGCGTGAGCCGCTGCGCTTCTTCTTCTTCCCCGCTCGCGCGCAGCGACTTCGAGATGCCGAAGTCGACGACCTTGACGAAGTCCTGATCCTTGCGCTTCAGCAGGAACAAGTTCTCCGGCTTGATGTCGCGGTGGACGATGCCCTTCGCGTGCGCGGCCGCGAGCGCCGATGCGGTTTGCGTCGCGATCCGCAAGATCCGCTGCTCGGGCAATTCGTGCTCGCGCGCCAAACACTCGGCGAGCGACTCGCCTTCGAGGTACTCCATCACGACGAACGTGCGACCGTCGTCGGTGTTGCCGATGTCGGTGATGTCGATGATGTGCTCGTTGCCGATCGACGACGCGAGCTGCGCCTCTTTCTTGAGCCGCGCGACGATCGCTTCGCGCTGCGCGTATTTCTCGAGCAGCACTTTGACCGCGACGCGCTTGCCGATCAGCGTGTGCGTCGCTTCGTAGACCGCGCCCATGCCGCCTTGGCCGACCTTCTTCGTGACCAAGTACCGGCCCGACAGCGTCGCGCCGATGATGTCGCTCATCGTGGTCGGCCGGCTCTTCACGACCTCGTCGTCACCGGCGGCGAGCGTCGGCGTCGTGCGTTGATCGACCGTGTTCGCGACCGCGCTGCTCGCAACGCCGGTATCGCCCAGCCCCATCGACTCGCTGCCAACGCCAATGCGTTGCGGCGTGTCGGCAGGTAGCCGTCCCGGCGATGAAGGTGAAGGAGGCTTGCCGTCCGCAGACACAGCGTTCCCAGCTCAAAGCGTAGAGGCGCTAGGGGGCCAAGTCAAAGCGTAGATGGGTGAAAACTAAGCTAGTTTGAGACCGTACTTGCGATGATTCGAATAATAGAATATATGGAGAACGTGCAGTCGGTACGCGCGGATCTGTTCCGTTTGCTAGGCGATGAAGATCGTCTCCGGCTGCTCGCGCTGTGTACTGAAGAGGAGCTGACGGTCGGCGAGCTCGCGAACCTGCTGGGCGAGAGCCAGCCTCAGGTGACGAAGAAATCGCAGCCGCTGCGTGAGGTCGGGCTGCTCGTCGAGCGCCGCGACGGCACTCGGACGCTGCTCAAATCCGACACCGCACACGATGTCGTGGTCGACGCGGCGATCGCCGAAGGTCGCCGGCTGTGCAGCAAAGACGGCAGCCTCGCGAAGGTCGCGCGCGTGATCGCGCAGCGCGAGGACCTGTCGAAGAAGCTGTTCGACGAGCCGCGCACCGCACCGATGCCGCCCGTCGATTCGACGCTCGCAGACTGGCTCGCGATCTTCGCGCCGTTGTTGCCGGGTCGCGCGCTCGCGATCGATGCCGGCACCGGCGAAGGCGCGTTGCTGCCGCTGCTCTCGCCGCTGTACGAGCGCGTCGTCGCCGTCGATCGCAGCGCCGCTCGGCTCGCACGCTGCGCCGAACAACTCGCGCACCTCGGGCTCGCGAACGTGCGGTTGCGCGAAGGTGCGATCGACGATCCGTCGCTCGGCGAAGAAGTGCGCGAGCGCGGCGGCGCCGATCTCGTCGTGATGGCGCGCGTGCTCCATCACGTCGGCCGGCCGCAAGATGTCGTCGCATCGGCGACGCAGCTGTTGCGTGCCGGCGGCCATCTCGCGCTCGTCGATTTCTTACCGCACGACGACGAATCGCTGCGCGAGCAAGGTCACGTCTGGCTCGGCTTCGAGCCCGAAAAACTTCGCGGCTGGCTCGCCAGCGCGCACTTGCAACCGCTCGTCGTCGAGCCACTACCGCATTCCCATCAGCCACCACTTCAGCTAGCCGTCGGTCGGAAGCCGACTCGATAAACCCTCAGGAGAAGATCATGGAAGCCCGCAACGAATTTCCCGCGTTCAAAGTCAAAGACATGAGCCTGGCCGAGCTCGGCCGCAAGAAGATCCGCATGGCCGAGAAAGAGATGCCCGGCCTCATGTCGCTGCGCGCGGAGTTCGGCGCGCAGAAGCCGCTCAAGGGCGCGCGCGTCGCGGGTTGCCTGCACATGACGATCGAGACCGCCGTGTTGATCGAGACGCTCGTCACGCTCGGCGCCGAAGTTACGTGGACTTCGTGCAACATCTACTCGACGCAGGACGAAGCCGCCGCGGCGATCGCGAAGGCGGGCGTGCCCGTGTTCGCGTGGAAGGGCGAGACGCTCGAGGATTACTGGGCGAACATCGGCATGCAGCTCAACGCGTTCCAGGGCGGCAAAGGCCCGAACCTGATCCTCGACGACGGCGGCGATCTGACGCTGCTCGTCCACAAGGGCGAAGAGGCCGAGCGCACCGGCAAGGCGCCGGATCCGAAGACGGCGACGAACGACGAGATGCGCGTGATCTTCAGCGTGCTCACCGAGAGCCTCGCGAAGGACAAGCAGCGCTTCACCAAGCTCGCGGGCGAGATCAAAGGCGTCTCGGAAGAGACCACGACCGGCGTGCACCGCCTCTACGACATGGCGAAGCACGGCCAGCTGTTGTTCCCGTGCATCAACGTCAACGACTCGGTCACCAAGAGCAAGTTCGACAACCTCTATGGCTGCCGCGAGTCGCTGTTCGACGGCATCAAGCGCGCGACCGACGTGATGGTCGCGGGCAAGGTCGTCGTCGTCGCGGGTTACGGCGACGTCGGCAAGGGCTGCGCGATGTCGGCTCGCGGTCTCGGCGCGCGCGTGCTGATCACGGAAGTCGATCCGATCTGCGCGTTGCAGGCGGCGATGGAAGGCTACGAAGTCGTCACGATGGAGCACGCCGCGCCGATCGCGGACATCTTCGTGACCGCGACGGGCTGCGCCGACGTGATCCGCTCGGAGCACTTCATGGCGATGAAGGACGAAGCGATCCTCTCCAACATCGGCCACTTCGACAGCGAGATCCAAGTCGCGTGGCTCGAGAACAACAAAGAGATCAAAGAAGAGAACATCAAGCCGCAGGTCGACCAGTTCATTTTCAGCAACGGCAAGCGCATCACGCTGCTCGCGCGTGGCCGCCTCGTCAACCTCGGCTGCGCGACCGGCCACCCGTCGTTCGTGATGTCGAACTCGTTCTCGAACCAGACGATCGCGCAGATGGCGCTGTGGGCCAACGCGACGAAGGGCAAGGACGAGATGACCGGCATGAAGTTCGACGCCGGCAAGGTCTACGTGCTGCCGAAGAAGCTCGACGAGAAGGTCGCGCGCCTACACCTCGCGAAGGTCGGCGTGCAGCTGACGAAGCTGTCGAAGGAGCAGGCCGAGTACCTCGGCGTGTCGATCGACGGCCCGTACAAGCCGGACCACTACCGCTACTAAGTCAGTCGCACGTCGCCGGCGTGTCGCACACGCCGTTGTCGCAGTGACTGCTGAGGCACTGATTCGTCTCGGTGCACGTCGCGCCGTCGGAGCCCGCCGGTGCACACACCGGAGACGCCGAGCCGAGCGCGTCGGTGCAGAACGTGCCCGCCGCGAAGCAGTCGCCGGTGCACGGCTCGCCGAGCCCCGGCGCTTGCTTGCACTTCAGCGTCGACGCGTCGCACGGGAAGAACTCCGAACAGTCGGAGCCCGTCGCGCAGCTGTCGCCGGGCAAGCCGTCTTTGATGCACGTGCCACCGCTGCCGCAGTGCTCGCCGACGTTCGCGCACACGTTGTCGGGACACGCGGCGCCGGTGCCGGGCAACGCTTTGCAGATCAGCGGCGTGCCTGCACAGCCGTAGCCGAGCGCGCACGCGAACGAATCGGTGCACGCCGAGCCGGCCGCGATGTACGGCTGACATTCACCGCTTTGAAAATCGCAGTAATCGCCGGCGATGCATTGCTCGTCATCGCTGCACGCGGAGCCGGTCGCGAGCGGTGCCGGCGCGTTGCTGCCGACGCACGTGCCGGGACAACACGCGAGCTCGCACGACGGGATGTCGCAGACCTGCGAGATGCACTCTTCGTCGAGCGCGCACGCGCTACCGCCGCCGACCGTTCCGGAGATCACGTGCTCGCACACGGACGGATCTTCGCGCGACATCGTCTGGTCGCATGATTCGGCGGCGAACTGCGCGAGGCATTGACTCGCTTTGCCGCCGTCGAACGTGACGCGGCCATCGTCGATCGCCGCCATCAAGCTCGGATCGTCGACGATGATGAAGCTGCCGTAGCCCTGCTCGCACGTCGACGTATCGGGGAACAGCCCGCACTTCGCCAGATACGCGCATTCGGTCGAGAGCGCCTGGGTTTCGTACTGCTCGTAGGTGAGCGAGCCGCCGCTGTTGCTACTGCAGGCCACGAGCAAGACGAGGAGCGTTCGGCGCATGGCTCATGCTCGCCGATGCGCGTCGGCAACGCGACAACCTCGCGATCACCTCACGCGGAATGCCAGGTCTTGCTCGTTATCGCCGGCCGATGACGAGCGAGAACACGACGTCGAGCTCGCGCGAGCGATCGGCCGAGGCTTCGTCGCGCTCGCGCAGGATCACGCCGGTGTCGTAGCCGATGCGATAACCGTTCGGGCGTTCCCAGAAATGGCCGAGCGCGACTTCGAGCGCGGGATCGCGGTTCGTGCCCATCACTTCGCCGCGCACCGCGAGATAGACGCCGGCACCGACGATCCGCGGATTGCGCGTCGGCCCGAACACTTCGGCGCGCAGCCCGGCACCGACCGAGCCTTCGGCATCGCGAGCACTCGCGGCCGTCCACGCGAACAGCTCGGGCACGAGATGAAACTCGACCCGCGACGACGGCGCGGGCTCGAACGCGAGCGAGATCCGGCCGGCGGCGCGCCAGTGCGCGTTCGCATCGCCGGTCGCCTCGAACGATCCGGCTCGGCCGCGCGCGTCGAGTCCGACGCCGAGCTCGAACACCGTGTCGCGATCGGCGTACGCGGCGGTCGAAGCCAACACCACGGCGAACGCGATCGCGGCCCTCATGCCGCGAGGCTATCACCAACAGGTCGTCGGCGTGGCACAGCTGCCTGTGGCGCAGTCGTAGTCGAGGCACTCGGCGTCGAAGCCGCACGAGGCACCGCCGGAGCCGAGCTGCGCACACACCGGCATCTCGGCACCGATCTCGTCGGTGCAATACAGCCCGGTGCCGAAGCACGACTGCGAGCACGGTTGGCCGAGCGTCGGACCCGTCGTGCACGTCAGCGTCTGAACATCGCAGGTGAAGTACGGCGCGCACGACGACGATGCGCAGCTGTCGCCCGGCTGGCCGAAGGGCACGCAGACCCCGGTGCTGCCGCAGGTGTCGCCGACGTTCGTGCACGCGCCTTCGGGGCACGGCTCGCCCGTGCGTGGCAGCGTCTTGCAAACCTGGTTGACGCAGCCGTTTCCCGGCGTGCACGCGAACAAGTAGTTGCATGCGGAGCCAACTGCGACGAACGGCTGGCACGTGCCGCTCGGGAGGTCGCAAAAATCGCCGGTCACGCACTGTGCGTCGTAGCCGCACGCGGCTCCGGTCGGCAACGGGCTCGGCGCGATGTCGCCGACGCACGTGCCCTGACAACACCCGCCGCCGCACGACGGGACGGTGCAGCTGTTCGAGATGCACTCGTCGTCGAGCGCGCACGAACCATTCGCGGCGACGGCACCATCGAAGAGCTCGCCGCACTCGATCGGGCCCGAGCGCGCGATCGTCATGTCGCACGATTGGTTCGCGTACGCGGTCAAGCACGCGAGCGCGTTGTTCGCGTCGAACACGATGCGTCCGCCGGCAATCGCGTCTTCGATGTCGGTCCTGACGATCGCGCCGCTGACCGCGAGGCACGTCGAGGTATCGGGGAAGATGCCGCACCGTACACTGTACGAGCAGTACTCCGCGGCCATCTTCATTTCGAAGTCGGGATAGCTGATCGCCGAGCCGTCACCACCACCACTGCACGCCGCGATCACCAGGAGCACCCATCGCCGCATGTCACCGCATGCAGCAAGCGGCGCTCCACGATCGCACGCGTCGGTTCGCGCACTTACCGCCGCGTTTCGCCAACGCGGTTGGCGCTACTCATCGCCGCGGCGGTTCGCTTTGATCGTCGCGCGGTGGCGCTTGTCGTCGACCCGACGGCGCTTCGACGCGCGCGACGGCTTGGTCGCGCGGCGATGCTTCGGCCGATCGAGTGCGGCGCGCACGATCAGCGCGAGCTTCGACAGCGCGTCGTCGCGATTCTGGATCTGATCGCGCGTCAGCGTCGACGTGACGATCAACGTGCCGTCGTTCGTGAGCTTGTTCGCGAGCCGCTCGAGCAGCCACGCGCGATCGTCGTCGCGCAGCGCCGACGACTGCACCGGATTCCAGCGCAGCTCGGCCTTGCTCGAGACCTTGTTGACGTTCTGCCCGCCGGGGCCGCCCGATCGCGCGAACGCGAACGACAGCTCCGACGCGGGGATGGTCACCCGCGGCGTGACGACGATGTCGCCGCGCACGGCCGCATCTCAACCCGCTGCGCCGGACTTCTTCGGCCGGCGCTTCGGCGGCGCCTTTTGCGCCTCTTCGTACACGCGGAGCTCGGTCTCGGCGGTGGTCTGCACCGCTTCGAGATACAGCGACGTCAGCGCGATGTGATCGCCGCGCAGCGCCTCGTAGTAGCGCTGGCGATCGATCGAGTGAATGATCGCGATCGGGTAGCCGCCTTCTTGCAGCAGCTGGTTCGACGCGATGCGAATCGTGCGACCGCTCTCTTTGGCCCACGGGAAGATCGCCATGAACTTCGAGTGCAGCGACGCGACGCGCTCGATCACGTGCAGATCTTTAGTCGCGGGCTCGTCGATCCACTCGCCGAGCTTGCGCATCGACGGGAGGATTTTCTCGGGCGGCGCGATGTCGTGATAGTAGAGCCGGTGCAGCGGGTTCTCTTTGCGGAACGGTAGGCCCTTCGCCTTCTCGTCCGGCGCCAAGATCGAATACAGCTCGCGGATCGTGTCGAGCTTGAACGGCTTCTTCTTGTTCGCGGCTTGCTCTGCCGCGGCGTTGCACGCGTCATCGAAGCGACGAATCTCGTCGTACGACGGGATCAACGACGGATCGCTGATGATCGTCGGATCGACCGCGGCTTTGATCTCGCTGTAGCTCAGCACTTCGCCTTCGAGCGCTGCATCGTGGTGGATGAGCGAGATCCGGAGACGATTGTTGAACTCGGTGCGCGCGACCTGGTTCGCGGTTGGCAACGCTGCCCGCCACGCAGCCACGGCGCGTTCGACTTCGCTGAATCGCGCGTCGATATCCTCGGTTTCTTTGTACCTGAGCACCTTTATCTCCGCGGAAGTCTAGGGGACGCCATCCGGATCGTCAAGCTGGAAGGGTGATACTTCCTTACATCTAACTGCACAACAGTTGCGACGTATCCGCAAGATTTCTGCAACCTTGCGGTACGTGCGTGGTAGGAACGCCGCGGTGGAGTTCGAGCACGAGTCCGTGTTGCTCGACGAGGTCATCGAGGGCCTAAGTCCCCGATCTGGAAAGCTTTACTGCGATGGGACAGCGGGCGGCGGCGGTCATCTGGCACGTATCATTAGTACGGGTGCGCGAGCGGTCGGGATCGACCGCGATCCGGTCGCGTTGGAGGCCTGCCGAACCCGGCTCGGGCCCGACGTCGAGCTCGTTCACGCCCGTTATTCGGAGATGCCCGCCGTGCTGGGCGAGCGCAAGGTCGACGGCATCTTGCTCGATCTCGGCGTGTCATCGCCGCAGTTCGATCGCGCCGATCGCGGGTTCTCGTTCTCCAAACCCGGCCCGCTCGACATGCGCATGGATCCGACGCGGGGCCAAACCGCGCGCGAGCTGATCGACGAGCTGACGTTCGAAGAGCTCGCCGACGTGATCTTCGAGCTCGGCGAAGAGCGCCACGCCAAGAAGATCGCGCGGCTGATCAAAGAGGCACCGCCGGCAACGACGACCGAGCTCGCCGCGATCTGCGCGCGTGCCGTGCCGATCATCGAGCAGCGCAAATCGAAGATCCATCCGGCGACGCGGACGTTCCAGGCGCTGCGAATCGCGGTCAACCAGGAGCTGGCCGAGCTCGAGCAATTCCTCGCCGCGTTCGTCGATCTGCTCGCGCCGGGCGGCCGCTGCGCGATCATCAGCTTTCACTCGCTCGAAGATCGCCTGGTCAAGAACGCGTTTCGCGATCTGACCTGGACGAGCTCGTTGCCCGAGAAGCTCGCACGCGATGCCGGCGAGCGCGTCGAACCCGTCGTCGAGCTACTCACGAAGAAGCCGATCATCGCCGGCGACGCCGAGGTCGAGCGCAATCCGCGCGCACGGTCGGCGAAGCTTCGCGTCTGCGAACGAACTACAGCGCCGAACCTGCCGGCGCTAAGCACGCCGCGATGATCGGCTCGTGGTGGAAGCGGCGCAGCACGCTCTCGTCGAGCGCGGCGACCTGCGGCTCGATAGCCTGAACCTGCGCGCAGTCTCCGGCGCGCGCGGCGTGCTTGGCGGCCTTCGCGAGCGCGAACGCGGCATCGAACTTTTGCTGAGCCTGCTCCTCTTCGTAGCGTCGGGCCGGCTTGTCGGAGATCCAGAACACGGCGGCGCCGCCGATCATCAGCGGCACGAAGCCGTAGTCGGTGTGGACGATGACGTTGTTGTGCGTGATCGCGCCGGCGACACCGGTCGCGAGCAACCCGGCGATGCCGACCAGCAGCGCGACCTCGCTGACTTGATGTACGCGCGGGGCCTGCGCGGGCGTACAGCTGATCAGCAACGCGAGGACGAACGAACGCACGCGCGAACAATAGATCGCTTAGAAAAAATTGGCCCGCGCGGTGGCGTGGCGGTTTAGTGGAACGACGTCATGTCGTCGTCGGCGGCTTCGCTTTATCGGCTCGTCAAACGAGCAGAGGCCGCGCCGGTGCGCACGGTGGTCATCGCGATGATCGTGCTCGCGTGCACGCTGACCGCCGTCGCGGTGATCCGCGTGACGCGCCAGCACGAAGTGCTGCAGCTCGGCTATCGGCTCTCGCACGGCACCGAGCAAGTTCGCGAGCTGCGCGAAGCGCGGCGCCGGCTCGAGCTCGAGCGCGCGACGCTGACCGCGCCCGATCGCATTCGCAAGCTCGCGACCGAGCTCGGCATGACGCCGGTCGCGCCCGACAAGATCCGCATCATCCACGCGCAGCGCGAGGCGTCGTTATGAGCGTCAAGCCGATGACGCCGGGCGTTCCACGTGCGGCGCGCATTCGCGCGTACGTGGTCGGCATCGTCGTCACGCTCGGGCTCGTCGGCGTGGCGCGGCGTGCGTGGTCGCTGCAGATCAGCGACGGCGATCACTATCGCCAGCTCGCCGAGCATCAGCAGGAGCTGCACCTCGCGCTGCCGGCGCCGCGCGGCGAGGTCGTCGATGCAGCCGGCCGACCGCTCGCGGTCTCCGCCGACGTCGACTCGATCTGGGCAAATCCGAAAGACGTCCGCGACGTCGCGACGACGGCCGAGACGCTCGCGAAGATCCTAGGTACCGACCAGCAAGCGCTCGAGGCCAAGCTGGCCGCCGATCACAAGTTCGTCTGGCTCGCGCGCCACGTCTCGCCCGAGATCGCGCGCGCGATCGCAGCTGCGAAGCTGCCCGGCATCGAGACCGCGAAAGAGCCGCGGCGGTGGTATCCGTCGCGCGCGATCGCCGGTCCCGTGATCGGCCGCGCCGATCTCGACGGCCGCGGCGTCGACGGTATCGAGCTCGCGATGAACGAGCTGCTCGCCGGCAAGCGCAGCGACGTCGCCGCGCTACGCGACGCGCGCGGCCACATGATGCTCTCCGACGGAGTCGGTCACGCGACGCCCGGCGCGACCGTGCACTTGACGCTCGATCGCAGCATCCAGGCGATCGCCGAAGCCGCGCTCGCCGATCAGATCGCCGCGAAAAAGGCGAAGAGCGGCGTGGTCGTCGTGCTCGACGTCCAGACCAGCCGCGTGCTCGCGATGGCGAGCTCGCCGACCTACGATCCGAACTCCGAAGAAACCCACGGCGCGCGCAACCTCGCCGTGACCGACGCGTTCGAGGCCGGCTCGGTGATGAAAGTGTTCACGATCGCGAGCGCGCTCGACGCGGGCGCGGTCACGCCGGCGACCGGCTTCGAGATCGGCAACGCGTACACGGTCAACCCGAGGGTCAAGGCGATCCGCGACGTCGAGTTCTTCCCGTACCTGACGACGAGCGAGATCATCAAGTACTCGTCGAACATCGGCGCCGCGAAGATCGGTATGCGGCTCGGCGCCGACAAGCTCTACGCCGGGCTCAAGCAGTTCGGCTTCGGCAAGCGCACCGGCGTCGAGCTGCCGGGCGAGCGCGACGGTCGCGTGCGCGCGGCCGCCAACTGGCGCGACGTCGATCTCGCGCACATCGCGTTCGGTTACGGCATCACCGTCACGCCGCTGCAGGTCGCCGCGGGCTTCGCCGCGATCGCCAACCACGGCGTGTATCGCGAGCCGCGCATCGTCGATTCGGTCACCGACGAAGCCGGCACCGCGCTCTACAAAGGTGAAGGCGTCGCG
>DASXEF010000515.1:0-4630 GCA_036490255.1 Kofleriaceae bacterium | reverse complement strand
TCGCGAACAGCGCCTCGGGATAGTGCAAGTCGCTCGGGCTCGTCGGAGCACCGGCGGCCGTGAGGATCTGAGTGATGCGCTCCGGCGACGACGCCGTCGTAGCGAGCCGCGCGCGAATCGCCGCCCACTCTGCGACGAGCCGCGCGTTGAGCGTTTCGGCGCGCGCATCGTCGAGCGCCTTGAGTGACAGCTCGCGCCAACACGCTTCGCCGAGCAGCGGACCGAAGTGCGAGAGCACGTCGTCGTGCGTGACCCGCGTCGCGTGCACGAGCGGCGGCGCGGCGCGCTCGATGATCGATTGCTGGAGTCGCGCCATCACGATCGCCGCGACGCCGATCTGCTCGCCGTGATGCGCTTCGGCGAGGTGCGCCGGCTTCATCATCTCGAGATAGTGCGAGATCAGATGCTCGCCCTGGCTGGCGGGATAACTGCCGCCGACGAGGGTCATGCCGAACCCCGACAGGACGAGCGTGCGGGCGAGCGCACGCATCGCGCCGAGGTCGCGCGTGTCGGCGACCAGCGCCGCCGCGTCGCCGAACAGTCGCGGCTCGTCGTCGGCGAGTAGCACGAACGGCACCGTGCGATACGGCGTGTCGATCACGAGATGCGCCATCAACCAATCGGTCTGCGCGGTCGGTCGGCACACGCTGTCGCCGAGGCCGGCGTGGATCAATCGCTTCGGCGCAGCCGCGAGCACGCCGAGATCGAGAAACACGCCGACCGGCGTGCGCGCGCGCACCGAGCGCTTGAAGCCGCGGTCGGTCACCGACGCGCTCACCGACGTGTAGCCATTCATCGATGGCGCCGTGCCGAACACCAGCTGCGGAATGCCGCGCGCCTGTGCGGTCATCTTCGAGATGTCGTTGATCGTGCCGGAGCCGACGGCGATCACGGCGTCGATGCCGGCATCGAGCGCTGCGATGACCGCGTCGATCGTCGTGACGTCGCAATGCGGATGCGCCGGCAGCACGACGCGCTGGATCGAGAAGCGCGATTCGAGCGCCGTCGCGACGCGATCGCCGAGCGCCGCGTACGTATCGACATCGCCGACGATCGCGAACTTCGCACCGACCCCGAGTCGATCGACGAGCTCGACCTCGCGCCCGACGAGCGAATCTTCGATCGCGATGCCGCGCGCGTCGCACGCGAGCGCTTCGCCGGTCTCGGGATCGCGATACGTCCCGGCGAGCAGCTGCGCGATCGCGTCAGCTGGCGGCATCGACGATCGCTTCGAGCTGCGAGCGCAACGAGCCCAGCGTCGGTGCGAACGATCCGTCGAACGCGGCCGAGCCGACGGTGAACGCGTCGGCGCCGGCGGCTTTGAGCGCGCGGATCTGCAGCGGCGTCGCGACGCTGCCCGCGACGAGCAAGTAGCCGGGCGTGCCACGCCGCGCGGCGCGCACGAGCTCGATCGGATCGGCCTGGGTCGCGCGATACGCGAGCAGATCGACGCCGGCGCAGCCCTTCGCCGCGAATCGTTTGCAGTCGGCCTCGACGTCGGCGGGCGAGCCGCCGAGCTTCGTCGGATGGCCGATCGGCTTGCCGGGAAACGGATGATACGTGGTCGCGCTGCCGGCCACGATCTCGAGAACTTCATCGACCTGCGTGCCGCCGAGCAAGCGCTCGACCCCGATGTCGCGCGCGATCCGCGCCGAATTCAGGCACGCCTCGACCGATGTGCTGACCACCTCCATATATGTGGTGGCGCCTTGCGCGCGAATGTTCGCGACGAGCTGGCGCAGCACGTCGGGTGGCACGCCGACATCTTTGAAGCCGATGTGGCGCAGCCCGACCGGGCGAATCTCGTCGAGCACGCGCAGACAATCGGGCACCGTTTGATCCGCCCGCGTGAGCATGAAGACGAAGTCCACGCGACGAGCTTAGCGCAGCTGCAGCCGCGCGAGCCATGCGTCGCGCTCGCCGAGGACGCCGAGGCGCTCGTGCCAGAGCGCGAAGTAGCGCTCGAGCGCGTCGCTGCGCGGATGAGATCCCTGATGCGCGAGCACGAAGTCCTTCCAATTTTGTAGCTTGTCGGCGACGAGCATGTCGTTAACGTCGCCGAGTGGTGACAGCGCGATGTCGGCGGCGCTCGCGAGCGCGCGTGTCGACAGCGCCGCGTTCGCGATGTTGCGATACTCGAGCGCGAGCGCGAGCACGGCGGGATCGTCGGTGAGCTCGGCGATGTGTGGAAAGCTCGCGGCGAGCGTGGCATCGTCTTGCACGAGTGGATGCACGCAAAACGCGCGGCATGCGCGGTCGGATGCGCCGCGCGCGACGAGGATCTGCAGCCCCTCGTCGATGTGATGCATCAGGTAGATCTGCGAACGCTCGGCGCGGCGATCGCCGTAGGCGGCTTCGATCGCGCGGTATTCGCGCGTCGCCGTGAGCGCGGCGACGACCTCGAAGCGCGCGCCGACGTGGCGCAAGTAGTCCTCGAGCTCGCAGCTCGGCGTCGTGATGACCGGCAGGCTCGACGTTGCGAGGTAACGCCGCATGTGACCGGTGCGGCGCGCCGAGGCGTAGACGTAGACGGTTTGCGCCTCGCGCTCGCCGAGGCGCGCGCGGCCGCGCACGCCCCATTCGCGGCCGTGCTCGTCGACGAGTGGCTCGGGCTCGAGCGACGCCGGCCGCCAGCCGTCGATCGCCGCCTGGAGCGCGCGCTCTTCGAGATACGCCCACGCGGTCGCGCGATCATCGGCGTCCATGGGGAAGCGCACGACTCGAGCTTAGCGCGCTCGCTTTAGTCCGTCCCTCGGCCACTCAACGATGTCACCGAGTTGCACGATCGAAGTTGCGTTAATGGACTACGTCCCTAGATCAGGGCGCGTTCTCGCAACGCCTGGAACAGCTTCGCTCGCGCGTTGCCTTCGACGATCTCGCCGTGCGCCATCGCGATCCGCTCGAACGGCCAGCCCATGATGCGATCGATCGACCGCCGGAATGCGACGGGATCTTTGATCCAGTGCGACCAGACTTTGCTCGCGCCGAACGAGCGGCCGACGCCGAGCGCGCGCATCACGAGCGGCGTCAGGATCCCGCTGGGCTGCACGATGCCGAACACGAGATCGGCGGTGTAGAGCGTGTGCGATGCGCGATGGAAGAACACGATCTCGTTGCGAAACGGCGCGCCTTCGATCAGCGCGAACGAGACGAGGTCGTCGTGCGGCCACGGGTCCGCGCCGAACACGCTCGCGTCGGTGAACTCCGGCAGCTTCTCGGCGAAGCCGGGCGGCGCCCACAGCTCGCGTGGCGCGAGCGCCTGGATCGCGCGCGCGAGTCGCTTGTGATGGAGCAGGCTGGGCTCGGCGAGGATGCACGTCTTGCCGTCGACGGCCGCGATCTCGGCGCGCGTGCCGACCGGCGAGATCAGGATCGACTTCGTCGGCGATTCGACGAGCATCGAGCGCAACGGCAGCCGGACGCCGGGGAACACGGCCATCTCGCTGTCGAAGAACCGCACGGTAGACGTGATCGGCTCGATGCGCAGCACGTCGGGCGGAATCGCACGTGCATCGACGGCGGGCATGCGTGGTTGCGTGTTCATGCAGTGGTCTAGAAGCACGCGGCAGGCCACATGTACGATGTCCGCGTGCAACCTTCTCCGATCCGATTGCCGTCGGGCGTCCGCGATTTTCTCCCGCGCGCAGCCGCACGCCGACGCGCGCTCGCAGCGCGCGTGATGGATGTGCTCGAGGGCTGGACGTACGCGCGCGTGATCACGCCGATGTTCGAATGCGCCGACGTGCTCGAGCGCGGCTTGGGCGAAGGCGCACGCGCCGCGGCGATCCGTTTCGTCGAGCCGGGCACCGGCGAGATCGTCGCGCTGCGGCCGGATATCACGCCGCAGATCGCGCGGCTCGTCGCGACGCGCTTCGTCGACGTGCCGGGCCCGATCCGGCTGTGTTACGAGGGCACGGTCACGCGGCTCGCGGGCGAGCGCGGCCAGCGCGAGATCGTGCAGGCGGGCATCGAGCACGTCGCGCCATATGGGCAGACCGACGAGCTCGCGCGTGCGGGCGATGCCGAGGTGCTCGCGATCGCGTGCGACGTGCTCGCGCGGCTCTCGCTCGCCGAGGTCTCGATCGACATCGGTCACGTCGCGCCGGCGCGCTACGTGCTCGACGCGGCGCCCGATGCCGAATCGCGGCGAGCGATAGGTGCGGCGATCGCACGCAAAGATCGTGCGGGTGTGCGCGCGGCGGCGCGCGAGCTGCGCGGCGATGCCGTGGCGAACGCGCTCGCGCTCGTCGATCTGTGGGGACCCGCGGACGAGGTGCTCGCGCGCGCCAGAGCACTCGCATGGCCGCACCACGTGCTCGCCGCGTTCGACGAGGTCGCGGCACTCCTCGGCGAGCTCGCGAGCAACGCGCCGGCGATCACGCTCGACTTCTCGGATCTGCGCGGCGAGGCCTACTACACGGGGATCCGATTTGCCGCGTACGCCGGCGGCGCGCACGACGCGATCCTGCGCGGCGGCCGTTACGACGACTTGATCGCGCGGTACGGCCGGCCGTTGCGTGCGACCGGCTTCGCGATCGATCTCGAGATGGTCGCCGAGGCGAGCCGCGCCGACGACGTTCACGAGCCGGCCGGCGTCGCGATCGCGAGCTCGATCGCCGATGCACCTGCG